>JAEELC010000029.1 GCA_016288675.1 Acholeplasmatales bacterium
ATTCGCTATATGCATCAGTAACTAAAACTGTATCAAATACCTTTAAATCTGATGAATATGCTCCTGCTGAACCAATTCTTACAATGTTTTCAACACCGTAGAAATTATAAAGTTCATAAGCATAAATACCAAGTGATGGTTGACCCATACCTGAACCCATAACGGAAATTCTCTTTCCATTATATTTACCAGTATAACCATTCATACCACGAACATTATTAAATTGAATTACATCAGTTAAGAATGTTTCTGCAATAAACTTTGCACGAAGTGGATCTCCTGGAAGTAATACTGTCTTTGCGATTTGACTAGCGTCTGCGCAATTATTATGTGGTGTAGGAATTAATTCTGCCATTATTTACTTTCCTCCATACATTGAACTGAAGCTGAACAACCAATACGGTTAGCACCAGCTTTAACCATAGCTTCTACATCAGCTGCGTGGTGAATTCCACCGCTAGCTTTAACGCCCATGTCTTTACCTACTGTTTCTCTCATTAATTTAACATCTTCAACCTTAGCACCATAAGTACCAAAACCTGTTGAAGTCTTAACAAATGAGCAACCAGCAGCTTTAGCAGCCTTACATACATTAACCTTTTCTTCATCAGTTAAATAGCATGTTTCAATGATAACTTTAGTTAAAACACCATTTGCTGCCTTAACGAATTCTCTTAATTCGTTTTCGATGTATTGATAATTATGAGCCTTAGCTTCACCAATATTGATTACGATGTCGCATTCTTGAGCACCCTTAGCAACAGCATCTTTTGTTTCGAAAACCTTAGTTTCTACAGTGTTTGCACCTAGAGGGAAACCAATTACTGTACAAACAAGTACATCACTACCCTTTAAAGCTTCACGAGCAGTAGGAATCCAATATGGATTTACACAAACGCTCTTAGTGTTATACTTTTTTGCTTCTTCGCATAGAGAAAGAATTTCTTCTTTAGTAGCGAAAGCTTTTAATAAAGTGTGGTCGAATAGTTTTGAATCTAACATATAATAATCCTTCTTTCTTAAACTATTTATTTATTTTTACAAATCTAAAATGTTCTCGATTTTTACTTCGTTTAATTCAACGGTAGCACGAGCAAATTTAGTCTTTGTTAAAACCTTTTTAACTTTTTTAACATATTTATCTTCTAATAATAAAATGTTATAGTTTGTATTAGATGACACATTGACTAAGAATTTATAAATCTTTTTATATAATTCTTCATAAGAAATTACTACATCTTCTCCATCTTGTTCAATTTGAACAAGCTTAACACCAGGAGGTATAATGCATCCATCAACTAAATTCTTCATATTAACTGCAACATAAACGTCACGAGTTCCTTTTTCACGTAAAAAGACATAATCTAAAGCTTTACAATTAGAACTAGCTTCAAGACCTTCTTTTACTTCTAAAAAACTATAAACCTTATCAAATGAATCACGAGATAATTTAGAATATTTAGTGAATTCATTATTAGAATCATCTTCACTTTGTTTTTTATATGCATTCTTACATATATTAAATACATTAAGCATTAAAGATCTATCAAATGGTGAAACATCTTCGAAAAATTCTGCATATACAGCAAAATTAAATCTTTCACAAACTTCTTGAATAATATCTATAAGTCTATTAACTTTAAAAGTATTAGTTAATAATTCAAACTCAACATATAAATTTAAATCTAAATATTTTGGATCAAGTTTTTCAATACGATTAATTATTGATTTGTTGTTAAAAACAAAAGTAGCATCAAAATCAAGAACTGTATTATGATACAAAGCCTTCTTAATTACACCCTCATCTTGGTATGTAATGTATGGCTGAGCAGTCAAATATGTAATTAGTTCACTCTTATCGTATACTCTTGAACCTTCTTTTAGAAAGTAATAACGAAATAACATAAATCTCACTTCCACCTACAATAAAAATTGTATCATTTTAGGCCTTATTTGTCAAAAATATTAGCGATTTTTGCAATATTTTTGTAATCTGTTCTATCTACAAGAATAGGAGTAACTGTCAAATAACCTTTTAATAAATAATAGAGGTCGCTATATTTACCTATTTCTTTAATTCTATTTTCAGAAATATTTTCTAAGTGATCTAAATCAAGGAGTTTTCCTAAATAGTCTTTACCATTATTTAATGGACAAGGTACAATCTTATTTGAAGTAATATGTTCTGGAATATTAAATGAATAAACAAATTCATTTGAATATAAGTTGTTTTCAAAAACAAATTTTAAAACAGTTTTTAAGCCACTATATAAAGTAGCTTCATCAATATTTTCATGTGCTGAAATAGCTATAGCATTAATTTTTCTATTAATAGCTTCACTTGCTGCCCCAATAGTTCCGCTATATTGTATATCCATGCCAGCATTTAGGCCAATATTTGGTCCTGAAATAATTAAGGAAGGCGCTTCAAATTCTTTCAAATAATAATATATGCCATCAGTAGGTGTACCCGGATGAGTATATATATTATCTTTCACTTTCGTCAATTTATTATCTTTATATTCCCAAAATTTAATGGATTGTGAAATACAAGAATTATTTTTATCAGGAACGC
>JAEELC010000030.1 GCA_016288675.1 Acholeplasmatales bacterium
AATATATTAAATCTCTTGAAGATTGTGATATGACTTTTGGTGTAGGTCCTGCAGGTACTGGTAAAACATATTTAGCCGTTGTATATGCAGTTTCAATGCTTAAAAAAGGTGAAATTAAGAAGATAATCTTAACACGTCCTGCTATTGAAGCTGGTGAATCCCTTGGCTTTTTACCTGGTGATTTAAAGGAAAAGATTGATCCATATCTTCGTCCTTTATATGACGCTTTATACGATATGTTAGGACTAGAACATGTTAATTCCTTAATTGAAAAAGGAATTATTGAAATAGCACCACTTGCTTATATGCGTGGTAGAACATTAGAAAATGCATTTTGCATTTTAGATGAAGCTCAAAATACAACTGAAATGCAAATGAAGATGTTCTTAACTCGTATGGGATTTAATTCTAAGATGGTTATAACAGGTGATGTATCTCAAATTGATTTACCAAATGGTAAAAGAAGTGGATTAGTAAATGCTTGTTATTTACTTAAAAATATAAAAGAAATAGGTATTGTAAATTTTGAAAAAGAAGATGTTGTACGTCATCCGTTAGTTCAAAAGATATTAAATGCTTATGAGTCAGAAAATAAATAAGCTTTTAGGCTTATTTATTTTTCGCGTTTGGAGGTAATAAAAATGCGTGGAGATTTTCATTCACATTCAAATTATTCAGACGGATATTATCCAGTAGATGTGGTTGTAGATAGAGCTATTAAAAATAATTTAAATATTTTAGGCTTAACTGACCATGATTCTGTCTTTGGTGTAGAAGAGGCTTTTAAATATGGACAAGCTAAAGGATTATTTATCTTAAAAGGAATGGAATTATCAACTTTATGCGATAAAGAAAATTGCCATTTGATTGCATATTTTAAGCATAATGTGGTCCCAAAAAGCTTATTTGATTTTTCACAAAACATCATTGATACTAGACGTGCTCGTGCTAAAAAAATGATGGAAAGCATTCGTGATACATTTAATGTTAATATTAATTTAGATGAATTATTTAAAGGGATAATTATTACTCGTGGTAATATGCTTAGAAATTTAATTGATAATAATCCTTTAAGAGATAAAAAGGAATTATCATTTATGGTTTCAAATGATTCTCCATGCTTTATACCTGCAAGCAAGATGACTTATAAAGAAGGAATTAAATTATTAAGAAGTTTTGGAGCTACAATTATTCTTGCTCATCCTACTTTAATGACTTTAGAACATGTTAAGGAAGTTTTAAAGGAAGGCGTAGATGGTATTGAGGTAAAATACCCTAAGAATAAAGAAGGGGAAGAAGAATTATTTAGAAGCCTTGCCAAGGAATATAATTTATTTGTAAGTGCTGGTTCTGATTTCCATGGAGATTTTGATAAGCACGCAGAGCTTGGAACTTGTTATCTTGAAGGGGAAGAATTAAAT
Source organism: Acholeplasmatales bacterium (assembly GCA_016288675.1). GTDB lineage: Bacteria > Bacillota_I > Bacilli_A > Acholeplasmatales > Anaeroplasmataceae > JAEELC01. Next base: position 1,422 of record JAEELC010000030.1, read on the forward strand.
AATTTATTAAAAATTTTAGAAATAGAGGTGCCTTATGAGAATAACTAAAGCTGAATTTTTAAAAAGTGGAACTAACAAAAGCCATTTTCCTACAAGCGGAGAACCTGAATTTTTATTTTTAGGTAGATCAAATGTAGGTAAATCTAGTTTTATCAATGCATTATGTCATAGAAAGGATTTAGCTAGAACTAGTAGTAAACCTGGTAAGACTATTACCTTAAATTTCTTCCATATTAATGACAAGATTACGTTTGTAGACGTACCTGGTTATGGATATGCTGTAAGAAGTAAGGCTATGATTGAATCATTTGGTAAAATGATTGAAGAATATCTTACAACTCGTAAGGAGCTTAAGGTAGCATTCTTATTAGTTGATTCACGTATTGAACCAACTGATGATGATGTGACTATGTATGAATATTTGAAGTACTATAATATCAAAACAGTTGTTATTGCAACTAAGTTTGACAAAATTAAGAAGAGTCAACTAGATCATGCTAAAAAAGTGATTAAAGAAACTCTTGGATTAGAGTCTGCAAATGAAATTATAGTTACATCTAGTGAAAAACATATTGGTTTTGAACAAGTTGAAGCTATTTTTGATAAATATATCGATTAATTTGTTAAAAAATCTTTTACAATTTAAAAAAAATGACTATTGTTAATCGAGTGAATTTTTTTGGAGGAAATTATATGACAAAAATTAATTTGGAACAATTAGTAAAATTCGCAAAAGAAAAAGGATTTGTGTTTCAAGGTAGTGAAATTTATGGTGGCTTAGCTAATAGCTGGGACTATGGTCCATTAGGTGAGGCACTTGAAAATAATATTAAAGATTCTTGGAAGAAGAAATTTATTCAAGAATCACCATATAATGTTGGTTTAGATTCTGCCATCATTATGAACCCAGAAACATGGGTAGCTACAGGACATGTTGGTGGATTTTCTGATCCTCTATGTGACTGTAAAGCTTGTAAGAGCAGATTTAGAGCTGATAAGATCATTGAAGATTTCACAAAGGGTGAAATCACAGGTGATGGTATGAGCAATCAAGAATTAATGCAATTCATTAAGGACAATCATATTCCATGCCCTAACTGTGGTGCTCATGACTTTACTGACATTCGTCAATTCAACCTTATGTTTAAGACATTCCAAGGTGTAACTGAAGATACAAAGAATACAGTTTACCTTCGTCCTGAAACAGCTCAAGGTATTTTCGTAAACTTTAAGAATGTTCAACGTTCAATGCGTAAGAAATTACCATTCGGTATTGGTCAAGTTGGTAAATCATTTAGAAATGAAATTACTCCAGGTAACTTCATTTTCCGTACAAGAGAATTCGAACAAATGGAACTTGAATTCTTCTGCAAGCCAGGTACTGAAGATGATTGGTTCACATATTGGAGACAATATTGCTACGACTTCTTAATCTCTATGGGTATTAAGAAGGAAGATTTACACTTTAGAGATCATGATAAGAAAGAACTTGCATTCTATTCAAAAGCAACAACAGACATTGAATACAATTTCCCATGGGGATTCGGTGAATTATGGGGTATCGCAAGTCGTACTGATTATGACTTAAAGCGTCATATGGAACACTCAAAGGAAAATATGGAATATTTAGATCCAGATGATAATACTAAATATGTTCCATATGTAGTTGAACCAAGCGTTGGTGTTGGTCGTTTATTACTTGCAATTTTATTTAGTGCATATGAAAATGAACAACTTGAAAATGGAGATACTCGTGAAGTATTGCGTCTTGCTCCACATCTTGCTCCATATAAGGTTTGTGTATTACCTTTAATTAAGAAAGTTCATGCTGAAAAGGCTATGGAAGTATTTAACATGCTTGCTAAGTATTTCCCAGTTACTTATGATGAAGCTGCTGCTATCGGTAAGAGATATAGAAGACAAGATTCAATTGGTACACCATATTGCTTAACTGTTGATGACAACACTTTAAACAATGGTACTGTAACATTACGTGATAGAGACACAATGGAACAAGTTACTTTAAAGCTTGAAGAAGTTGTTGATTACGTTAATAAGAAATTAATGTTCTAAGAAAAATAAAAGGAGGAGGTACGTATGATTGAACAAGAAAAAATAAATGAAATAATTGAAAAAACAGATATTGTTTCCTTAGTAAGTCAATACGTACAGCTTTCTAAGGCTGGTTCAGACTTTAAAGGATTATGTCCTTTCCATAATGAAAAGACACCTTCCTTTATGGTTAGTCCTAGCAAAAAGATTGCCAAGTGCATGGGATGTGGTAAGGGTGGTAACCCTATTACATTTTTAAAAGAAGTAAAGAATATTTCTTTTGAAGATGCATGCATTGAATTAGCTAGTAAAGCTAATGTTGAACTTAATATAAAGAAAAAAGATACTGGACCTGATTTATCTAAATACTATAAGATAATGGAAGAAGCTGCAAAGTTTTATCATTATAATTTAATATCTACTAAATCTGGTCAAGAAGCTATTAAGTATCTTCTAAATAGAGGTTTAACTCTAGATATTATTAATGAATTTAATATAGGTCTTGCTCCTAGCAAAAATGATGCATTATATCTTACTCTTAAAGATTTAGGATATAATGAAATAGACATGATAGATTGCGGTCTTATTAAAGAAAGTGAAAGAAATAAATCTTTCTTTGATTTATTTAAGACTCGTATAATGTTCCCTGTTACAGACAAGGATTCTAATATTGTAGCATTTAGTGGACGTATTTATAATGGTGAAACCGACCAGGCTAAATATATCAATTCGCCAGAAACTATAATATTTAAGAAAAATATGTCTATTTATCACTTGGACCAAGCTAGACCTTTTATTTTAAAAAATAAAAGAGTAATTTTACATGAAGGTCAAATGGACGTTATCGCAAGTACTCGTTCTGGACTTGGTGAAGCTGTATGCTCTATGGGTACAGCCTTAACTAGTAATCAAGTTAAATTACTTAAATCTTTCACTGATAATATTATAGTTTGTTATGACGGTGACTCTGCTGGAATTAACGCCATGGTTAAAGCTATAAAATTATTAAAGGCTGAAAATTTTAATATATCATTAGTTAGATTACCTGATGGTTTAGATCCTGATGAATATGTTTTAAAATTTGGTAGTGAGAAATATAATGATTATTTCAATAGTCATATTGAAGATCCTAATGACTATTTATATGAGTATGTTACTCAAGGATTAAAAAAAGGTTCTTTAGACCAAATTGAAATAGTTAAAAATAAATTATTTGCATATTTAAAGAATTTAAATTCAAGAAGCTTAGTTGAAGGATATTTGCATCGCTTTAGTGATACAACAGGTGTATCATTTGCATCATTAATTCTAGACTATAATGCATTTATAAATCAAAGCGGATTTATTGTTAAACAAGATGTAAATGCATCTAATATTGCTAGAACAGATGCTTTAACTAATCAATTTAATGATAAAGATTGGCAACAAATGCTTAGTCGCCAAAAGGCTGAGCTTAGAATATTTGTTTATGCTATGATGAGTAAAAAAATAGCTCTTGAACTAGATCAAAAGCGTTTAGGCAATATAATACTTGCTCAAACATTTGATCAAGCTCATATCAACTTATGGGAGTCATTAATAAATGATTATTATATTTCATATGATGAATATAATGAAGGTATATTCTTAAAATTCTTAAATGAAAATGAATATAACTGTCTTGTAAGTGATAAATCTACTTTAAAGAATTTAAATGATAAGACTGAATATACAAAAAAAGATTTAAATCTATGTGTTAATGTATTGTTTAGTACATATCATTTAAAACAAGTCATTAATATTGAAAATGATTTTTCAAATATTATGAGTAATGAAGAAAAGCTTGAAGCTTTATCAAGAAAGCAAAAGCATTTAATGGAAATGAAAAAGCATATTAACTAAAAAAGAAAGGAAGTTGTTATTATGACATTTGATGAAATTTTAAAAAGCCTAGAAGAAATCGCTTCTAAGAATGATGGTAAAGTATCTGCTAAAGATATCAAAGCTCATTATGCTGAAGGTAGCGATGAATACGACAAGATTTGTGATTACCTTGAAAGCAAGGAAATTACAGTAATTGCAGAAGAATCTGATGATGAATTAGATATGGATAGTGTTCCAAATCTTGCTGATATTGAGGAAGAACCTGTTGATTTATCTAATGAAGCATTAGATGCAATTGCAAGTACAGTTAAGGTTAATGACCCTGTTCGTATGTACTTAAAGGAAATCGGTAATATCAACCTTTTAAAGTTAGATGAAGAAATTAATTATGCTATTGAAGTTGCTGCTGGTAAGATTGGTAAAGCTGTTAAGGATGAAATCGATAATTCTGATGATCCTAATACTATTACTGAAGAAGAAGTTAAACATTTTAAGCAAATTTTTAGTGTTAAAGACAACGACGGTAAGAATGTAACTAAAGCTAAATTCATTGAAATCGCTAATAAAGGTTTATCTGATTTAGAAAATGGTGATGTTGATGGATTCTATCAATCATTACTTGATATTGAAGAAATCGGTGATAATGCTAAGAATAGATTAAGTGAAGCTAACTTACGTTTAGTAGTTAATATTGCTAAGAAATATTCTAACAGAGGTTTAGCATTCCTTGACCTTATTCAAGAAGGTAATATGGGTCTACTTAAGGCTGTAGATAAGTTTGAAGTTGATAAAGGTTTCAAGTTCTCTACTTATGCAACTTGGTGGATTCGTCAAGCTATTACACGTGCTGTAGCTGACCAAGCTCGTACTATTCGTATTCCTGTACATATGGTTGAAACTATTAATAAATTAATGAGAGTTCAACGTCAATTAGTACAAGAATTATCTCGTGAGCCTAGTCATGAAGAAATTGCCGCAAAGATGGGTATTTCAGTTGAAAAGGTTCAAAACATTTTAAAGATTGCTCAAGAACCAATTTCTCTTGAAAAGCCAGTTGGTGAAGAAGAAGATTCTTCTCTTGGTGATTTCGTAGCAGATACTACTGCTCAAGACCCATATGAGTTCACTCAAAATGCTAAATTAAGAGAAGAACTTGATAAAGCATTAGGTAGCTTAACTGACCGTGAAGAGCGTGTTATTAGACTTCGTTTTGGTTTACTTGATTCTCGTCCTCGTACTCTTGAAGAAGTAGGTAAGGAATTTGGTGTTACTCGTGAACGTATTAGACAAATTGAAGCTAAGGCGCTTCGTAAATTACGTCATCCATCAAGAAGCAATAAATTAAAGGATTTCTTAACTAAGTAATATGGATCGTATTGATTTTATTGCTTCGCTTACTAAAGGTTTAAAGAGCGTTGGTGATTGTGGTATTGATCATGGTTACACTTTAATCTCTGCATTAAGAGATTATGGTGTATCTTATGGTATTGGTATTGATGTTAACAAGGATCCTTTAGAAGCTGCTAGATTAAATATAGAAAAAGCAGGACTTACAGATAGAACACAATTATTTTTATCTGATGGATTACAAGAATTCGAAGAGAATGTTAAAGAACAACCAGAAGGTTTAATTATAACTGGTATGGGTGGTTCTTTAATTACTGAAATTCTTTCTTATGATTTAGATTTATCTAAATCATTTAAACGTTTAATTTTAAGTGCACATAATGATACTCCAAAATTAAGATATTTCTTAATTAATTTTGGATTTAAGATTATTGATGAATACTTAATTGAAGAAAATGGTCATATTTATGAAATTATCGTGGCTAATTCTGAGAAGATAGATCGTAAATATGATTATTATGATATGGTATTTGGACCTATTTTACGTGTTAATAAAGGAGATTTATTTGTAAAGAAATATAGTCTAACTCTTGAACAAACAAAGCTAGCTTTACAAAACGCAAAAGATCCTGTTCAAATTTCAAAATTAAAAATGACAAAAGCTATGATTGAAGAGGTTTTAAAATAATGGAAGAAATAATTAGATTTAATAACTCTAACAATTATTTCACTTTCATTTCTAATAATAATGATATATCTCCACTAGTTATAATTGTACCAGGTGGAGGATATCATCATACAAGCAAAAGAGAAGCGTTTAATGTAGCTTCTTATTTTCTTAATTTAGGATTTAAATGTGCTGTATTAAATTATAGAGAACAAATTGATATCTATCCTGAACCACAAAAAGAATTAGGTGAAATGATTGATTATTTTAGAAATAATCAAAATAAATATGATTTAAATGGAAAAATTCTTGGAATTGGTTTTTCTGCAGGAGCGCATTTATTATTAAGTGAAACTAATTATTATAATGAATTCCAGCAATGTAAACCAGTTGATGGTGTTATTGCATGTTACCCAGTTGTTTCTAGTGATTTTTCATTTGGACATTTAAGATCATTTGCGACACTATTAAATGGTTTTGATTCAAATAATCCAATGATTACTAATGAAGAAGCTATAGAATTATTAAATTCATTTAAAGAAAATAATGATCCTAGATATCCTTTAATAGATAAATTATCTATAGAAAAGCATTTACGTAATGATTTCCCTGAGATATTTATTTGGCATACATTTACTGATGAATCAGTTAATGTATTAAATTCATTAAAGCTTATTGAAGCTTGTAAGAAAAATAATATCAATGTAGAAGCTCATGTATTCCCTCGTGGAGCTCATGGAATGAGCTTATGTGATGATTCTATGACTCAAGGCGGAACTAATCATAAGGATGATTATGTTGCTCATTGGACTTCAATGCTAAAAGATTATTTAGTATTAAAAGGTTGGATTAAATAATGATTATAGATTTTACTAAAGATTTAAATTTTAAAGAGATAGTAAATAATAATGATTTAGTATTTTTTGATTTTAGAATGGATAATTGTTGTCGCTGCGATTCTCTTGAAGCACAAATTAAAGATTATTTAAAAACTAATGATATTTTAGTATATAAAGTTGATGTTAAAGAGAATATGAAGCTAGTTAGAAGCTTAAATATTTACGCTTCACCTTGTTTAATGATGTATAAGAATCACGAATTAGTTCATAGAAATCTTGGAACATTTAGCTTTGATGAATTTATAGAATTATTATAATACGCTAGAAATAGCGTATTTTTTATTTTTTAGGATTAATTTATATTTATTATCTTGATTTTTATATATGCTAATCTTATAAAATGCCTAGTTGATTTTAATTTTGGAATGAATGGAGAGTTTGTATGAGAAAGAATTTGTTAAAATATTTAATAGTTTTTTTATTTTATCTTTTTTTCGTCATGTGCATATAATGAACAAAACGATGAAAGCAATCAAAGTACTTTAAATTTTAATTATGAAAAATTTCTTGATTTTAATCTTTTGCCTGATGATACATATGAAGTATCTCAAGGCAGTAGTAACTGTTTAGCAAAAATCATAATACCAGAAACTCATAATGATAAAAAAGTTACACAAATAAAAGAATCTGGGTTTGAAAATTGTGATAAACTTCTTAATATTTCATTTTCAAATACAATTATAAATATAGGTGAAAACGCCTTTAATGGGTGTGAATCATTAATAGATATTATTTTTTCAGACAGTATAAAAAATATAGGAAATAATGCATTTGCTGGATGCAGCTCATTAAAAAGTTTAACGTTACCAAGCAATATCGCATCAATGCCTGATCTTTATTTAAAATGCTTTAAAGATTGTAGCATAAAAGAAATAAAGATATTACCTGGTGCAAAAGTAATAGGAGATTCTCTATTTTATGGCTGTAAATCTTTATTTAACGTAGAGATTCCTAATACTGTTACAACAATAGAAAATCATGCATTTCAATTTTGTAAATCATTATCAGATATTATAATTCCAGATAGTGTTACAACTATTGGAGATTTATCATTCTCTTGTTGTTATTCACTATCTAGTGTTATGATTCCAGATAGTGTTAATTCAATAAGTGAAAATACATTTGCTAGTTCGCATTTAAAGACTGCAAATCAATAAAAGAAGTAACCATTTTAGACGATGAAACTAGCATATGTGATTATGCGTTCAGTGGATGGACTAATTTAACAAACATAACAATCCCAGAATGGGTTACAAGTATAGGAAAGAGTGCGTTTTATGAATACTGGAGTTTAAATAGTGTAACAATTCCTTCAAGTGTTAAAACAATTGGTGAGGGTGAATTTTATTCTTGTCCTTTATGTGAGGTATATAATTTGTCTTCTATTAGTTTATTTGGTACAGGTTGTTATCCATTAATTGAGCATACTTCTATTGATGAAGAATCAATTATGGTTCATTATGATAAATTTAAAGGTTATATTGTAAAATATAATGGAAATTCTTCAAAAATTGAATTACCTCAATCTTTTGTATATAACAATGAAATAATTAATGTTGATTCAATATTTAGTTATGCATTTGCAAATTGTAAGGATATAACAAATATTTCATTTGTAGGTACAAAAGAAGAATGGAATGCTTTAGACAAAATGGATTGGTGGAATGAAGGCTTAAATGTGACTATTCACTGTACTGATTGTGATTTAATAATATAATTCTTCATTAAATAATTGATAATAGAGATATAGCGTAATGACTATATCTCTTTTAATGTTTTAAATTGTGTTTTTATATTAAAGCGTTCTCATTATTTAATTCTTTTCTATTTAATTGTTTATTATATATTTTCAAGATATAATATATTTAGTATTTATTAGGAGGTATTTTGGATGAATGCTGTAATTGCTGTAGTTGGTAAAGACACTACTGGTATTTTAGCTACTGTATCAAGCCAATGTACAGTTTATAATGCTAATATTGTAGAAGTTAGCCAAACTGTATTGAAAGATTATTTTGCTATGATCATGGTAGTAAATATTGATAATCTTAATTGCTCATTTGAAGATTTTGTTGATTCATTTGCGAATGTTAAGACTGAAAAGAATTTAGAAATTCATATTATGCATGAAGATATCTTTAATGCTATGCATAAAATTTAGGTGGTATTATGTTAACTCAAGATGAAATATTTGAAACTATAGACATGATATCAAAGAAAAATCTTGATATTCGTACAATTACTATGGGTATTTCTTTAATTGATTGTATGGATAGTGATATTGATAAATCATGTGAAAAGGTTTATAACAAAATTTATAATAAAGCTAAAAATCTTGTTGCAGTAGGTAAGAAATTAGAAAAGACTTATGGTATTCCTATTGTAAATAAAAGAGTATCTGTTACACCTATTTCTTTATTAGTAGGTTGTTCTGGAGGAGATCCTGTAAAATATGCTAAAACTCTTGATAAAGTTGCAAGTGATATTGGTATTGATTTTATTGGTGGATATAGCGCTTTAGTACAAAAGGGCTTTTCAGCAGGAGATTTAGAACTTATTAATTCAATTCCACGTGCCTTAGCTTGTACAAATAAGCTTTGTTCAAGCGTCAATGTTGGTACTACAAAAGCTGGTATTAATATGGATGCTGTAAAGCTTATGGGTCATATTGTAAAAGAATCTGCTGAGCTTACTAAAGATAATAATTGCATAGGTGCTGGTAAACTTGTTGTATTCTGTAATGCCGTAGAAGATAATCCATTTATGGCAGGAGCCTTCCATGGATTTGGAGAAGAAGATACAATTATTAATGTTGGTGTATCTGGACCTGGTGTTGTTCGTTCTGCAATTCATGATGCTCCAAAGGATGCATCCATCTCAGAAATAGCTTCTATTATTAAAAAGACAGCATTTAAGATTACTCGTATGGGTGAACTTATAGGTAGAGAAGCTTCAAAAGCTTTAGGTGTTAATTTTGGTATTGTTGATTTATCATTAGCACCAACACCTGCTGTTGGAGATTCAGTTGCTGAGGTATTAGAAGAAATTGGTTTAAAAGAATGTGGAGCTTATGGTACAACAGCTTGTCTTGCAATGCTTAATGATGCTGTAAAAAAAGGCGGAGTTATGGCATGTAATAGAGTAGGTGGTTTATCAGGTGCATTTATTCCAGTTTCAGAAGATCAAGGTATGATTCGTTCTGTTACTAATGGTACTTTAAAGCTTGAAAAGCTTGAAGCTATGACATGTGTATGTTCAGTAGGTCTTGATATGATTGTAATTCCTGGTGATACAAGTGAAAATGTTATTTCAGGTATCATTGCTGATGAAGCTGCAATTGGTATGGTTAATACTAAAACAACTGCAGTTCGTGTAATTCCTGCCATTGGAAAAAAGCCAGGAGAGGTATTAGATTTTGGTGGTTTACTAGGACATGCACCTGTAATTAATATTAATCAAACTGAAAACGATGTATTTATTTCACGTGGTGGTCAAATTCCAGCTCCACTACAAGCATTAAAAAATTAGTATAGTAAGGCACTTCTTAGTGCCTTTACTATTGTATTAAATTAGTAAAAATATTATAATCAAAAATGTTTAGAAGTAACAAAGGCGTTAAGTGCTGTAAGTAGTAGGATAACTTATAGACGAATAGGCAACTAGCGGTCTTGTTATAATCCCAAAATATAAATAGGCAACGTAAGTTGAAGTGTTATTGCGTCAAGTGCTCTAAGGGAAAAAGGAAATCTTAGGGACGAATAGGAAACTAGCGGTAATAACATAATCCTAATTTAATATTTAAGGGATCTCTAAATTGGAGGTCTTTTTTTATGAAAAAATTTTTATTACATTTTAGAAACAGATTTATTTTATATCTAGTATCTATTATCTTTTTCGCCTCAATCCCTTATTTTATTGCCTATTTTAAAGCTCCTAAGGTAAACACATATTCTTTAAGCTTTGAATCAAGCGAAGTGATTGATAAATCTTATTTTACTGAAGAAGATTTAATGAATGCTAAAAACTATTATATTGCTGAAAGAGAAGAAGAAATTAAAGAAAAAGGAAGTTCTAAAAAAGTAGATTTTTCCTTACTTAATACATCAAAAGCATATAAAAATATAAAAATTGATTATGTAGATGATCATTATGAAATTAGTGGTTCACAAAAAGATTACACTAGTGCTAATATGGCAAAGAAATTATTTACATATATGTTAAATGAAGATTCATTTAATAATGTAAGTAAAACTATTGTTAAAAATGATAATATTAATGTTATGAACATATTTTTAATAAGCTTAAGCATATCATTTGTAGTTGTAACAATTGTCTTTATCCTATTATATTTATTCTATAAAAAGTTCTATAACTTAGATATCGAATATGATAATCAAATATTATATAGAACACCTTTCTATATTTCATATTGGAAGAATCAATTATATTGGTTACATGATGTAAAGAAAATGACATTGCTTGCAATGCTATTTTCTCTTGAAATAGCATTAAAGCTAATTCATTTACCAAGTGGATTTTCTAATCTTGGTATAGGCTTTTCATATTTAGTTTTTAGTATAATTGGTATGCTATTTGGACCAACAACTAATCTTATTATAGGTTGCTTATCTGATTTTATAGGCTATGCTATATCCCCAAGTCCTTATGGCTTCTTCTTACCATATACATTAAATGCTATGCTTGCAGGATTTATATATGGTATTTGTTTTTACAAAACAAATGTAAGTTATACTAAGTGCTTATTAAGTAGATTATTTGTTAATTTATTTGTAAATGTATTCTTAGGTTCTATATGGTGGGGTATTTTAACTGGCCTTGATTCATCTGGTATTAAAGATTATGCGTTATTAATATCATTACCTAAAAATTTAGTATATTTATTACCTCAAAGTATATTACAATTTATAACTTTAAATGCACTTAAAAATCCACTTTTAAGCTTAGATTTAATTGATTTAAAGGTTAAGGAATCTTTTAGATTTATTTAGGTCAATTTCCTTGAAAAAAACTAATATAAAGTATATAATAACAATTGCTTAATTTCATATCCATAAAGAGAAGGCTAGAGACAAGCTCGATGACCCTTCAGCAACTTGCAAAATGTAAAGTGCTAAAGCTTGAATGATGGACAATTCTATAAAAAGTCCATTTATGATGGACTTTTTTAATTTTTAGGAGGTATGTTATGACAA
>JAEELC010000031.1 GCA_016288675.1 Acholeplasmatales bacterium
AAATATGTATCTGTATATGGGACATCTTCCTCATTAGGGTTAGATACAGTATTAGAATCAATTAATTTAATTCCATTACCTTCTTCAATTAACCACTCAACATCATATCCAGTTTCATCTACATAAACATTTTGTGTTAGGTTTGCATTTTCACTTAAAATTTGAGTAAAATCACTTAAATATATTAATCCTTCTGCACCAGAAGATAATGTTTGCGTATATTCTATTCTAGTTGTAGTACCATCTAATGAATAATACACATGGGATGTTGTACCATGTTGACTTGTTTTATACTTAATTGATTTTAATGTGAATTCAGAATATTGATTAGCTACATTAATATCTGATAAATCAACGTATTCAAGCTTTCTTAAACCTAGCTGATGGATAGAACCTATATTTGAAATACCTTGATTATGACATAATGAGAATTTCTTTAAATTATCTAAATTTTGCAATGTAGATATATCAAAATCAACATTTGAATCACTCACATATTCAAACGCAAGATTTTCAATTTTTGGATTACCAGAAGTAACACGGTTAAATGATTGCATCAAGTTTGCTGTTGTATGAATAGCTCTTAATTTATCATAATCACCATGAATATATAAAGTGGTTAAATTAGTGAAATATTCAAGACCTGATGTTGAATTATCAAGTGAAGTAACATGAGGAGTAGTTAATGTTTCTCCGCATACTACAAAGCTATTTAATTCAGCTTCAAATCCACTATTTGCATCTCCACTAACACTCTTATTTAAATCTTCATATGCTTGTTTAATTAAATTACCTATTCCATCATTTTCAAAATATGTTGGAATTACAAAATAAGTATCACGTAAAGATTGGACATATGCTTTTGCAGCAGCTGAAGGATTTGAATTTTGCTTCGAATTTAGCATAAATACTATTAAAATTGTAAGTTCAGCTTCTGTAAAATATTCTGTTTCATCTTCTACATAGATATTTGTGCCATTAGTTACATATCTATATTTAGAATTTTGCTTAGTTTGATCCCAACCACTACCGTTACTGCTTCCTCTAGTCCAAGATGTAGATTTTGTTCCAATAACTTCGCTCCAGTCATATTTTGTAATGTCACCACCGCAAGGGTATGGTCCTTGTGGAGCACTAGTATCAAAGTCATTATCGAAGTTTTTATCATTATGAGCCCATTGGAAAACTTCTGTAAATTTCGAAATATTTTCTGATGCGTTTGGATACAAATTTGAACCATATGTACTTGTATTTGAGTAATATGCTTTAGCGTTATCTATAAATTCACTTGAATTAATCAAAGTGTATTTAGATTTACCACTAGAATCTTTTTCTAAATATGTATAATTAGATAGATCTAAAGTTTTACCAAATGCGTATGAATAATAATCTTTTATTAAGTCTATTTCATCATCATTTAAATATTTTTTACCATTTGATTTAACGCTTGAATGGCTTTGTGCAAATGCACTTAAGCTAATATCTTGCGAATATTTAGAACCAAATGTGTTTGTATAATCGCTCGTAATAAAGTCTATTACTTTCATTAATCCATATACTTCATGATTATCAGTATTTGTAATATTCTCACTTGTATCAAATGCTAGACTTGATACTAACGATGCATCATGACGTAAGATATATGCACCAGTATGATTAGTTACCACATTGTTTGATACAGTAAACGAATTAGCTTCAGATAAGGTATAATTTTTTTGTTCAACATTATCTAAACCTTTTTCATTAGTAACATTATTTGCAAGTTCATACCAAACTTGATATTTAACACTGTTAAATACAGATAAGTTAGCAAATCCATTATCATCAGGCTTTATAACACCAGGAACATTAAAATATTGAATACGAGATGCAGTCTTTGGAGCAGAATCTCCAGTAGGCATTACAAGAACTGTATTAATTGCAATTTGAGAATCATTTGTACCAAATCCGTAAGGATCAAGTACAACAACATATTTAGTAATATCCATAACATTTTGATTACTAAATATATTACTTCCACTAATTCTTGCAACAATTTGATTAGAATCATTATATCCTATAATTTCTTTTATAGCATTTCTGCTAGAAGAAGGAATTTCATAAGTAATATAATATGTTTGATATTTACCAGGAAGTTCAAAATCTCCTCTTTCGCCAATCATACCATCTTCAAATCTAGTATTTAAAATATTTTGAAGAACATTAACTTCATCTAATCCTTGGTCAACATATGTAAATACAAGTTCATTTAATTCTGTATTATAACCAGTCTTAATTAACACATTAACATTACCTGTGTAATAGTCATCATCATTAATAAATTTAGCTCTTAATGAAATTTGACCAAATGTTTGGAATGTTGGAGTTGATAAATATACAGCTTGTTTATTATTTGAAGAATCAATTGCTAAGAAATTATATGTTGATAATGAAGAATATTCTAATTCTTCAAATCCTACATTAGCGAAAGAATCCCAAGTATAACCAACATTAGGATCATCAATAGTTGTTGGAGTAGTATAAGCATGTCTATAATCGTATCCAGTTGTATAACCACTAGGATTTAGTGGATTATAATTAGCATCTATAATTGGTAAATAATAATATGCAGTATTTTTATCACCAGTATACATTACCTCAATTGTAATAGGTGATAATTGAGCTACAAAATATTGGAAGATAGTATCATGGTTTTGGCTAGCTACTTTAATTCTAAATTCATGAGTGATCATTGTATTATTTACCTTAAAGTGACCAAATAAGCTAATAGTAGCATCTCCATCAATATTTTCAGCAATAATACCTTTATCACTAACTTTAGTATGATCACTAGATTCCCATAATATAGTTGTATTCTTATCACGAATAAATGTTGGTAATAAAATATCACTTGATGTAGTATATAAAATATTTCCATCAATGTCAGTTTCAGTTAATGCAACTAAATAATTTAAATCAGTTGTTAAAATTGAATTAAATAATTGCTCATCAGCACTTTGATATACTTTAACCGGAATAATTTCATTCATAATAGTTAAAGAATAAGTTTGGGTAGTTGTCATTTGATTTATATTAGCACTTAAATTTGGAGCGCTATAATCTAAATCAGTTGTTACAGTAATATTATAAAATGATAATCCGCCAAATAAATTAACTGAATTGCCATTTAATAAGCCATAGCCAATATTCTTCTTAACTCTATCAATAATATATGGTTTTAATAAAGTAGAACTATACGATACTTGACGTGAAATTTGTGAATATTCATAT
>JAEELC010000003.1 GCA_016288675.1 Acholeplasmatales bacterium
AATATTTTCTTCATTTAAAGCACTAAATATTATATAACCTAAAATTTCTGGAATTATTTCCTCTTCATAAAGAACTTCAATTTTATTATTTAAAAAATATTTATTTTCAAGATATCTCTTATCTCTATTTAGCATTAATTTTAAAATACCAGTTTGATAAAAATGATTAAATGTTATATTTAATAAATCAATATTAACCTCAGGTGTAACATTATAAATTACCTTACCAAATTTATTAAATGATAAAGGATAATATTTAGGATCTACTGGTTTATAATCATATCCATCATTAATTGTTTCAAATGGAACAGGAGCACCTGTTTCATCAGGATTTGAAATAATAAATTTAGTATTCTTATATTTAATTACTTTTTTAGCAAAATCTTCTTCAATATAAGCATCAACTATTTTCTTATTAGCTTCTTGCTTTGTCAAACCATTTAAAAAATCAGAATTAATTATAATATCATTTTCATAAACATCAACAATATCTAGTTCTAGCATTTTTGATATTTCTTCATCTTCTTTATATACACTTGGAATGCCAACATGAACAGCTTCATTAAATTTAGTTGAAATTATTACTAATAATTCATTACCATTAAACGGATTTTGGCATGTGATTCCTGAATAACAGAAATCTTTAGGAGCTGCTATAAAAGAATCAACAGATTCTTTTTCTTCAGCATCCACATAATCAAATACATTTATATATTTAGGATTTAATGCGACAAAAGATATTCCTGCCATAAATTCAGGTTCTTTAAGCTCTATATCTAGATAATTATTGATACTTGTTTTAAATGGTATATTAATAACCTCATAAGGACCAAATGCGCTATAAAGCTTTTTCTTATATATTTCTTCAATATTTAAGTTATTAATCTCTTCAATAATTCTTTCTATATGTTTTTCCACATCAACATATAAATAAGATTCATTAACTACATTTAATTCCTCTTTATTATATTTAGAATAATATTTATCAAAAATTTCTTCAATTTCATAATCGTTATAAAATCTATTATGAGCCTTATTTGAATAAATTTTTCCTTTAGTATAAAAAATTTCTTTATTAAAATGATTATGAAAAAAAGTATCTAATTCCAGTAGAACTTTAGCATCTGATAAAGTTAAAAAGTAATTTGAATCAAATCCAATATGTAAATTAGATAAGCTTGATTTAAATTTTAAAGTATCTTTATAATCTAGTGCATTTTGTTTAGAAAAAGAAAAGCTAGAATAAGATAAATTATTAATACCAGTTTGATATAAAACATTCAAGCCCTTCATTCTATAATAGCGTTCTAATACGTCAGAATATACATATAGATAAGATGTTTCAGGTGTTAGTTCATAAGAATTAGTGCGTGAAAAAGAATTATAAATATAAAGTGGTTCTTTATATTTATCAAATAAAGCGTTAAAGAAATGCTTTTCACTATATTCACGTTTTATCTTTTCTTCAAATTTTTCCATATACTAACACCCTCCATTAAAAAAAATAAAGGCTCGTTGGCGAGCCTTAGATTTTTTATGCTTTATGAGCTTCGATATAATCAACTAAATCTTTAACAGTCTTAATATTTTTAGCTGCTTCATCATCAATTGTAATACCATATTTATCTTCAAGATCCATGATAACTTCAACAGCATCAAGACTGTCAGCACCTAAATCTTCTGATAAACTAGCTTCAAGAGTAATCTTATCTGGATTAACGTTTAATTCGTCAACGATAATTTTCTTTACTTCATCGAAAACCATACCAATACCTCCTGGTAAAATATTCGAATTTATTATACTAAAATAAGTGTTTTATGTCAATTATTCAGCAAATGAGATCTTACCAGACTCATCAACACCAGTGATAACTGATAAACTTTCTAATTGAATACCTTTAGCACGGATTTTTTGTCCACCAGCTTTTTGAGCCTTTTCTACAGCAACACCCATTGCAACAACCTTAGCACCAGATTCTTCTATCATAGAAATCATTCCTTCAGCTGCCCATCCATTAGCTAAGAAATCATCAATGATAACAACCTTATCATCACGGCAAAGATTTTGCTTCATAATGTATGCAGTAATTGATTGATGATATTGATGTGAATAAATACGTGCAGTATATGCATCATCAACTTCAAATTCAGGAGTCTTTTTAACGATAACTACAGGTACATTTAATTTAATTGCAAGTAATGTAGCAAGTGCAATACCACTTGATTCAATAGTTACAATCTTAGTTAATTTTAAATTTCTAAAACGAAATGCCCATTCATTAGCCATTTCATCTAATAAATTTACATCAACATATTGAGAGAATATAGAATCTACGTCTACTTCATTTCCTTCATTAACAATTGCATCTTTTTGAACACGTTCTTCTAAATCTTTCATAATATCACCAATCTTTCGTTAAATTTATTATAACATAATAAATATTATAAAATAAAGTAATAACGATAATTTTTTATTTTTAAATTACACTTTTTATGCTAAAATTATGATAGTGAAATTTAATTTGAAGGAATTTAATAATCATGAAAAAATTTATCTATATTTTAAGAAAAATATTATTCATACCAGTATCATTAATATTTATAGCACTACTTCTTATTCTTAGAATAAATAATATAATTACAGAAAGTAACACATTAACATTCGCTTTAATTTTTACAATTGTTGTATATATTACATTACTTATTAGACCTAAGAAAACTGAGTATGCTAAAAATGGTGAAAAATGGATAAAAAAATATACATTTAAAGAAACTACAGAAGAAACAAAAACTAATAAAAAAGATTCTTCAACTATAACATACTATACTCATCATTTTATTGTTAGCTGTGTATCAGCTGACGGTAGTCTTAATTATAACTATGAAATAACTAAAAATGGTGGATATAGTGGAAAAGATAAAGATGGTAAGCAATACTCAAAGCGTATTGCCGCTAAACTTTATACAAAGGATTTATCAAAACTAGAGAATTAGCAATAAATTTGCTAATTCTTTTTTATTTCTTTAA
>JAEELC010000032.1 GCA_016288675.1 Acholeplasmatales bacterium
CTGTTTATGTTGAAAGAATAAAAGAAGGCTTTAGATTATATGTATTAATTGCTGATGTAAGCTATTATGTTCGTGAAGGATCTAGCTTAAATGCAGATGCATATTTACGTGGCACTTCAGTATATTTAGCTGATAGAGTAATTCCTATGCTTCCACAAAAACTTTCTAATGGTATATGTTCTTTAAATGAAGGAGAATATAGACTTGTTAATGTTTGTGAAATGGATATTGATTTATCTGGTAAGCTTATTAATTATGAGCTTCATGAAGGTATTATGAAGAGTGCTCATAGAATGACTTATGAAGATGTTAATAAAATGTTCAATGGTGATATTAGCTTACAAGAAAAATATGCTGATATTTATCCTATGCTAAATGATATGCTAGAATGTTCTAATTTAATTAGAACTATGCGCTACAAAAAGGGTGCTATTGATTTTGATACAGCTGAATATAAAGTGACTTTAGATTCTAATGGTGATCCTATTGAATTTAATTTACGTACTCGTGATAAAGCTGAATTAATGATTGAAGATTTCATGCTTAAAGCTAATGAAACTGTTGCATATCATTTAAATATATCAAATCTTCCATGTTTATATCGTGTTCATGAAGAACCAGATGATGAGAGAGTTAATGATGTATTTAACCTAATTAATAATTTAACTGGACATAAGGTTAAAATGCCTAAACATAAGGTATTACCAAAAGATATTCAAAAAGCTATGGAATTAGTTAAGGAAGAATCTTGTTATATGGCAGTAAATACTCTAATGCTACGAGCTATGAAAAAAGCTCGTTATTCTGAAGAGTCTTTAGGACACTACGGTTTAGCGCTTCATTATTATTGTCATTTTACATCTCCAATTAGACGTTATCCTGATTTAATTGTTCATAGAATATTAAAGGCTTTGGTATTCCATCCTGATAAATTTGAATATGAAATGCATAATTTTGAACGCTTCATTCATGAAGCTGGTATAGATACATCTAGTCAAGAAAGAAAGTCTATTGATTGTGAACGTGAAGTAGATGATATGCTAGCTGCTAAATTTATGCAAAACCATATTGGTGAATCTTATACAGGTGTTATTGATTCTATTACAAGCTTTGGTATGTTTGTAATGCTTGATAATGGTATTGAAGGTTTAATTCATGTTACACGTATGTTTGAAAGATATAATCTAAATGAAAAATTGATGCAACTTGAAAGTAGAAGTAATACATTTAAGATTGGTCAAAAGGTTGATATTGTATGTACTGATGTAGATATTAAGGAACGCAAGATTGACTTTATGCTAAAAGAAGATTATGAAAAAGAGGTTAAAGTAAATGGTTAAGGTAATAACTGAAAACCGTAAAGCTAGCCATGATTACTTTATTGAACAAAAAATAGAAGCTGGTATTAAATTAACTGGTACTGAAATTAAATCTATTAGAGCTAATAAATGTAATATTAATGATAGCTATGCAATCATTAAAAACGGTAAGATATATATCCTTAATATGCATATTTCAAAATATGATTATGGTACATATTATAATCATGATGAAACTCGTACACGTGAGCTTTTAATGCACCAAAATGAAATTACCAAGTTATTTAATCGTGCAAGATTAGATGGTGAAACTTTAATTCCACTTCGTGTGTATTTAAAAGAAGGCTTATGTAAGATTGAAATAGGTGTATGTAAAGGTAAAAATAAAGGCGATAAGAGAGAAGCTTTAAAAGCGGAAGATGCTCGCCGTGAAGCGCGTAAAGCGTTAAAAGATAGAAATCATTTTTAATTGATTTCTTAAATATATTAAATTATAATAAGTAAGGAAGTAATTCCTTACTTTAAACTGGGGATGTTTTAGGATTCGCCAGGATTGTTGAAGGTTTATAAGCATGTGAAGGTTGCTCTTCTAAAAAAGCAGAGGTTTTAATTTAACCGCAAACACTAATTTATTCGCAGCTCGTCAACAACAAGTTGCATATGCTTGCTAATTTATAAAGTCAAGCTGGCACCTCTAAGTTTTCCTATGGCTTAGAGCTTGCCTCAGTAAGTAGGATATATTAAATATCTGCTGTTCTAAGGTATTTAATGAATTTAATAGAAATAGATTAAGGTTTTACTTGTTCATTCATAGATCTTAATTGAAATTTTTGAATGAAATAAACATGTAGAAATTAAAGTGGATACAGTTTTGTACCGGGGTTCAACTCCCCGCATCTCCACCATATAGAAAGCAATGGTTTGATACTTAGCATCAAGCCTTTTTTTATTACTTAAAGTGGGTTTCAAATCCCTTTCAATATATGTTTGTTGAATTACTTTAATTCAAAATAGGTATAAACAATATAAATATCACTTTTTATTGTTAATTTAGTGCTTTTGATAAAAAAACGAAAGATGGTAATAACAAAACGATGTAGATAGTAAAATAAAAGTAATCAAAAGGGAGTGAAGACAAAAACTTAGACTTAAAAGAAAGGATAAGTTATGTACGATATAAAGATTATTAAGAAGACTCTTAGATTATTAAAACAATACGATTACTCATTTATTA
>JAEELC010000033.1 GCA_016288675.1 Acholeplasmatales bacterium
ATAGCCGCTCAGGGGGAGACTTCCCCCTCCCAAAACAGCCCCTGATTGACGCAGGAATTGCCAAATTAAAATTTATGTATTCCTTTTTGATTTTTAAGGAAAAAAGATTAAAGTTTACAGAGATATTTTTACGGAGAACAGGATTGGGCGTTTAGCCTTTAGATTTCTGTGTCAAGCAACGAGAGGAGGCAAAAGCGAGCATTATGGATATGAAGAGACTGATGGGATGGTGTTTGGCAGGTTTGGTGTGTTTCTGCATGAGCGGCTGTGTATCGACCTACGACAGGCCGCTGACGACGTCGCATTACAACCGCAATAATTACGTTGCGCCGGGCAATGTCCATTATTACAAAGACAATTATCCAGGGCGCAATACGAGGCCGAATGTCCATGATAACCGCTATGGTTATCCGCCTCCGCAATACGGAAGCCATCCGCCGTACAACAATTACAACAACACCCAAGGCTATGCTCGGCCGTCGTCCTCGAATGTAAACCAGCAGCCCACGGGAAAGGCGTGTAAGGAGAACAAGGATTGTCCGTCCGGACAACGTTGTTATGGTGGGTCGGCGCGAACGGAAGGTGTCTGTAAGTATTGATCTTTGGATGTGGTGTTTGTGCGGAAATGACCAACAAAATCAGGCATGACACAAAATAATGCTTGACACAATCCATTTGAGATATTAGAAGTTTTGCCGCTTGTTTATGCTGTGCATTTGCGGCATGTAAGGGCAAGGATATTTTTTTTGGAGAATCTAAAGATGGCTAAATTGTCCCCTATGGCGGTTGTTAAAGATAAATTCGAATCAAAAGAGGCGCTTGCCAAGATCGTAATGGCACAGGTCGAACGCCCGGAAGGTTTGAGTGATGCCGAGTTCGAGCGCAAGATCAAGACGCTCAGCAACCGTAAGCTGTTGAAATTGAATGCGGCGCACGAAGAGATGATGAAAGCTTTCGGCAGCAAAGATGCGCTTGTCGATGCGATCGTCGCACTTGCCTGCACCGGTAAAGTTGACACCGTTTATCGTCAGAGCCTCATGAAACGTCGAGTCGCTCAGCTCCTCAATCTTCACAAGAGTCTTGCGAAGAAAAGCAAGTAGGCTTAAATAGAAATCGTCACTCGAAAGAGTGGCGATTTTTTTTCATTTTTAACAACTTATTTTTTGAGGTGCCGAGCGATGAAAACATTCCGTCCTACCTGTATCGTTTTTTTGTTTGCGGCTTTGGTCGTATGTTTCAGCACAGCGTGTAACGACAAACGGAGTACTGGAGAACAGCCGGTCATCGTCGATGATGCATCGGGCGCAAAGGCTCCTGCTGCCCAGGATACGCAGCAGGTTGGGGAATATGAACATGTGAAGCCGGCGGAGCAGTATCCCGGTGGTGTTCAGCCGAATGACACCAAAGCTCAGAAACTCGTCAACCAGCTCTTCAATTATGTCTATGCGATCTGCAGGACGACCGATTGCCCCAAGACGCTGGATGAAGCGCGTGCGGCTCTGAAAAAAGAATACAAGATGAATTGGCCGAAGGATCCGTGGGGCAATTATTACGATTATGTTTACCGTTCCGATGATGATTTTGATGTCCGTTCTTGGGGGCCTGATGGTAAACCGGATACAGATGATGACATTAAAGTCAGCGAGATCAACCGCACGGAAGATTGATGACCGTTTTCGGAAGAGGTGCGTATCCCCGGATTTGAATAAAGAAAAGCCGTTGTTTTGAAACAATGGCTTTTTTTTGTATGCGCGTGAGTGCTAAAGGGTGTAAAGATAGTGTCGTTGTTTCTCCCCGTTGGGGCGTGTTTTGTGTTTAAGGAGTTTGAATGCGTAAATCATTCGGTTTATCTTTGGCCGCCGCGAGTTGTCTGCTGTGCACCCAGGCGTTTGCTCAAAATGATGCGTCGGATGGCGTTGCTGCTGATCAGGAAGCGGTAGAACAGAGTGCTGTTGAGAGTCCTGAACAGCCAGCTGCTGTCGTGGATGCGGCCGTTGTCACCGGGGGGGCGCAGGACAAAGATTCTGCCCAGACTGCTTCCGCTGCGGATACTCAGACGGTTCAGCCATCGCCTTCTTCTCAGTCTCAACCTTGGACAATCCCGATGGGGGATGCTGTTCTCGCACCGCGGTCGTCGGATCAGACGATCATTCAGGAACCTCAGAAGCTCGCGGAAAAAAAAATCAATTATATTACAGATCGCTTCCGATTCGGTTCTTATGGCCGTGTCCAGCCCTCCATGGATCCTGAAAGCCTTTCATCCGGGCATCAGGCTTCCATCGTCTCTCCAAGACCCCGCGTCGATGAGGGTACCTATGTGGAGATCACGCTCGGCTACACGCCGTATCGCGATGAAAATGGAACCGAAGTTGAAGTCGTGACGACGCTTGCCCTCGATGGTGCAAAACTCTTCCACTATGATGGCAATTGGGATGCGAGCCTTGCCATCCGCAACCTCTATGTCGAAGCGAGAAACCTTTGGTTTGATGGTTTCACGGTTTGGGCGGGCTCCCGCATGTATCGCGGCGATGATATCTATCTCCTCGACTTTTGGCCGCTCGACAACCTCAATACATACGGCGGCGGCATCGGCTGGCACGGAAAAACACGCACGAACATCGATCTTCATTTCGGTACCAATCGCCTGAC
>JAEELC010000034.1 GCA_016288675.1 Acholeplasmatales bacterium
TAACCAGACTTTTCAACTAAGAAATGTATTCTATCATTTTCGTATTTAGCAATACATTCTAAGCATTCAGGTAAAATTTTATTAATAAATTCCTCAATATCACTAGTTTCTAGAGCTAATTGAGTTAGGGTAACACGAGTTAATGTATAGCATCCGCCACGAACTGGCAAAATGTTATAACAAGATGAAATTCCATAATTTGAATCATAATAAGTTGAATTAATTGTATCGTTACAAATAGCAGGATTTGAACAAGCTAAGCTCGTTTTAATAGCTAATTTTGCATATTCATCACTAGTTTTTTCACTATTATATTTAATGCTTAAATTAGGTACTGTATTAGCTAAATCTTGTTCAACTTCAAGTAATAATCTTCCACAACGAGTTTCAATTGGCCCAATATTAGCATGACAAAATGAATCATCAATAGTTCTATCTAAGAAATTTAAAAATAAACGTAATTTATTCTTAACTTCTTCATCTGACAAATCTTGAATATAAGGATCAAGAAGGTAATCTAAATTTCCTAAATAAACAGGGAAATTAGTAATACTTGGAATATGATGATATAGAGTCATCAAATTAAAAATTGCCTCATCTAAATTTGTTGCAGGCTTTAATCTTAAGAACTCAGAACCTTGTTTCATAAAGAGATCAAAATCAACCATTACATAACGTGGTCTATATGGAGCATGTCCTTCAAACAAGTCATTAATAGCACCTGTTGAAAAATAATGTAATTGTTTTTCTGATAATTTAATGACATTTAACATATTTTCAGCACAATGTGCTAAATCAAGAACCTTTTGTTCATAAGTTCTTTTTTTACTTGTTAAAGTATTATAGATAACTTCCTCATTCATAGTATTTAATCTGATATATGTTTTTTCTGCATCAGTCATTTTTATATCCTCCAATTTTAAGTAGTATTTTAATATAACACAAAAAAGAAAAAAAAGAAAGGTGGCAAAGCCACCTTATTAGTTAATAAAAGTTTTTTTGTTATTTTTAAATAGAAGTTGAATAAGTGTAAATAATGAAATTAGCGCTAATGCTACAAATATACTTAACGCATAATATTTGAATTGAAAGAAATATCAACCTCATATGTTTCTGTTGTACTTTGAGTATGAGAAAATTTACGTGTAACTTCACTTTCAAATTTAAATTGACCAATAAAACTTTGACTCAACTCAAAAAAATCAACAGAAGCTTTTATTCCTTTTGAAATAGATGCTGATGCACCAATAGTAGTTAATGTTGATTTTTCATAAGAATCTGTGATTTGATTAGACATAGTTCTTTTTAAAATAGTACCAGCTTTATATGTGCCTAAGCAGGTTGAAACATAGGGAGCATTAATAACTCCTATT
Source organism: Acholeplasmatales bacterium (assembly GCA_016288675.1). Taxonomy (GTDB): domain Bacteria; phylum Bacillota_I; class Bacilli_A; order Acholeplasmatales; family Anaeroplasmataceae; genus JAEELC01. The sequence goes on from JAEELC010000034.1 coordinate 1,374, forward strand.
TGATACATCATAATCTTTAGAGTAGGAAGACTTTCTGTTTGTTTAGGCCAATTTCAACCTTCAGTAGTTTTAGTATCAAAATCCTTATAGAGAGCTTCACAACTAAATTTAATATCCTTTTCATCTTTTTCCAGATGTAACTCTTTATAATCTTGATATTCGTATGGTTCATATCTATTCACATATTTAGATGCATAAATACTACACTTATCAAGCATATCTTAAAATTTAAGTTCAGTAGCTTAAGTTTTATTTGTATTAATAAATAATATAACTAATACACTAAAACATTTCATATAAAATAACAAATTGCAATTTTCCCTTTTTGAAAATTTGTAAATAATTACTTACAATAAGAAATTGTATATCAATCAATTTAAAAAAGCAATTAAAAACTACCTAATTTCTTCAAAATAAGAAACGATATTATTAATAACTTTTTGTCCTAATCTTCTATATGCTTCATGTGTTGTACCACCACTTGATCTATTAATTGTAAAGCAATTTTCTTTATCCCAAAGTGAAATATCACCAATGGTATTTATAGTATCTCCAAAGAAATAATGATTAGGATTATCTATCCATTTTTTGAAAGCTTTAATAGAAAAGCCAGGTCCAATTGAAGTATTAAACAAGATCTTTTTACCATTCATCACATTAAATTCTTCATCTTGTAATAATAACACATTTTTATTAAGTGCTAAAAAAATTGCATCTGCTTCTTCTAAGGCTCTTTTTAATGGCTTATAAGTTATCCCATACATTTTTTCACTATCTTCTTTTCTAGTTCTAGAATAATAAGAAACATCAGCACCAAAAAACTTTAAAGTTCTTGCGATTAAAGTACCACTTGTACCAAGTCCTATAACTGCGCACTTTAGACTAGATATTTCTTCAGGATAATCTGACCAAACTAATTTATTATGATATCCTCCTAAAAATTCTGTAAGTTCGTGAATAATATATTCACATACACCTTCATCTCCATAATCTCTAATACCTTTTACAACAATTCCTTTCTTTTCTGCTTCTTCAATATCTACGTTCGCGCTTTCCTTAGAATATAATGAACAACACATTCCAATATATTTAATATTTGGAGCATTATCTATTACATATTTATCAATTTTAGAAGTGTATGACAAAAGAACGCAATCAGCATCAGCAATTCTTTTTAATATTTCATTATCATCACTTGGTAAATCCTTATAATATATAAATTCTTTACCTCATTGTTTTAACCTTTCTATATCTTCTTCAAGCATATTGATTTTTTCTATAATTACA
>JAEELC010000004.1 GCA_016288675.1 Acholeplasmatales bacterium
CATATTATCTTTATTAAGGATAATATGATTAAAGTTTTAAAATTTAATTTTAAATACAATCTTTTTTTACTTTTCTTCTTTTTCTTTGCCTGCATCTTCAACATCGAATAATGATTCATAAGTGAAGGCAGCAAGAGCTGAACCAAGCATTGGTCCAATTATAAAAATCCAAATTTGTTTAAGTGCTTGAGTATCACCTGCAATAGCTTGAAGTAATGCTGGAGCAAAACTTCTAGCTGGGTTAACTGATGTACCAGTAATACCAATACCTAGTAAATGTACTAAAGCTAATGTTAAACCAATTATTATACCTGATATAGCCTTATGTTCTTTCTTATTAGTAATAACTAAAATTACAAATAAGAATACGAATGTAAGAACAAGTTCAGCAAGTAATCCTATTGCATATGCATGATAATTCTTATTTTGAGTAGCAGCAAGAATATTTCCTGTCATTTGGTTTCCGCCTAAGCTTCTAAATGAATTTAAGAATAAACCTAATAATAATGAACCTAATAAAGCACCTAATACTTGGCTTAAGCAATAGAATCCAAATTCTTTCCATGATATTCTTTTATCAATAGCCATTGCTAATGATACAGCAGGATTAAAGTGTCCTTCTGATATATTAGCAAATGAATAGCAAAGTGCTATTAAAACTAATCCAAATGCTAATGAAGTTGCTACAACATTTCCTGTAAATACTGCAACACCACATCCAAATAATACAAGTATTGCTGTTCCTAAGAATTCAGCTAAACATTTTTTTAACATAATGTATACCCTCCATATACTTCTATTTTAATTCCTTAAATTAAACTAGTCAATTTAAAAATCGACATTATATACCAAAATAATAAAAAAATAGACATTTAGTCTATTTTCCTACTACTTTTAAATCATATAATGTTATATCTTTTTCTTCTACTAGAGATGCTATAAAAGGACATTGTCCTCCAACTTGAATATCATATAAGATTTTATTATCTACTTCTCTAATAAATAATATACAGCCAAATGTTAATTCATTTTCATATCTGAAACGAACCATATCACCATGCTTAAATTTTGATTTTATTGGTTTAATATCTGTTTTTAATCTTTTCTTAAATAATCCCATAAAGCACCTACATAAAATATTTATATAATTATTATATAATTTATTATTTTTAAGGTCAAAAAAAAGATTAATGCAGCGCATTAATCCTTTTTTTATAATTAATCAACATAAATAATGTTAATTGTAAATTCTTTATCTTCAATATCTTTTTGGTGAGAAGATTTGCTTACAACAAATTCTGAAGAATCATTTTGTAAAGCACCCTTTTGAACAGTTAAAATAGTCTTTTCAGTAAATGATGTATCAGTAACACGGCTTGAAGCACCATATTCAATGTCACCATAAATCTTTGATTTAGAATCTACATATACAGTTACACCATCATCATATACTTGACTCATACCATACCATAAATCAAATGCTTTTTGACCTTCTGCAGCTTTAATTGTTGATTCTTTTAATGTTAAAGAACCAAAATTATTAGAAACAGCATATGAGCAATTAGCATTTAATGAAGCATCTACAACAACATTATCAAGTGTTAAATCTGAATAATTTTGTAAACCAAGCTTAATTGATTCATTAGATAATGATAATGTACCATTCTTAATTGTTACCTTTGAACCTTTTAAGAATTGGAATCCATTAGTTTCAGTTCCTTTTGAACCAACTGTAGGATTACCAGTAGCATATGTATGCTTATTTAAATCAAATACAACATTTTGGCCAGCTTGTGTCTTAAATCCTGGAGCATTATCAATATCTTCTTTTAAGATGATATAGCATGTGTCAGCTTTTAAATCACTAAATCTAGAAACTGCAGATGAGACAGAATCCTTATATAAGTCATATGAAGCAACAAAGTTACCCTTAATATCATTATAAGTAGCTTCATCATATACAAATACAGTCTTAGTATTATTATCTTCAGAAACAATAGTATCTAAAGCTCCGTTAGATGAATTACATACTACATTCTTAACAGTTACTTTAGTATCAATTTCATTTGATGAACCATAAGCTTTATTCTTATCTCCAACGACAAGAGCTGCAGAAGGAACTTCGTTACCAGTACTCCATGATGTAGATAAATATTTTTCATTAGTATTCTTATTAGCTTCTTTATCTAACCATTTACCAGTAGTAGTAATTGTAGAATCTTCAATAACAAATTCCCCTAGACGAGCAATTACACCATGACGATCACCAGTGATATTACAATTCTTAATTGAAGTTACTGAATTTTCCACATTAATCATAACTGTACTGTTATCAAAATCAGATGTTTGTGTTACAAATGTTGAATTATCAAGTTCAATTTTTAATTTAGAACCTTCAAGATTGTTAGTTGAAACTGAATAATAAGAATTTGTATTTACATTTGAATTCTTAACAACGCACTTAGTTGAATCTCCATAAACAAAGATTGCAGCGTAAGTGAATGCATTTGCTACTGTTGTAATATTCATATTATCA
>JAEELC010000035.1 GCA_016288675.1 Acholeplasmatales bacterium
AAAACGGAAGGAGGCCTAGTGAATTATGGCAAAAACAATCGTGCATGAAAAAGAATCAATCGATGATGCTCTTCGTCGTTTTAAACGCGATGTTTCTAGATCAGGCAACCTTCAAGAAGCTAAGAAACGTCAATATTATTTAAAACCATCTGATGTTCGTAAACAAAAACGTCAAGAAGCTCGTAAGAGATTTAAGTAATGCTTAAAAACATGGACAATCACTTTGTGATTGTCTTTTCTTTTATCTAGGAGGTTTGTATGTTTAAATTTCTAGGACATTTTATTACAATTACACGCCATCGCCATATGGTAATGCGCTATTGCTTTAAATCAGGTCTTTATAAGCAAGGACTTCTTCATGATTTATCTAAATATAGTCCGTCTGAGTTTTTTCCTTCTGTGAAATATTATGCAAATGGGAAATTTAGTCCTAATGCAAACGAAAGAAATGCTAAAGGATATTCTACAGCTTGGCTTCATCATAAAGGTAGAAATAAGCATCATTGTGAATATTGGCTTGATTTTAATAAAGAATTAGGCAAATACGCTCCTGTACCAATGCCTAAGCGTTATGTTGCTGAATCTATTTGTGATAGAATTGCAGCAAGTAAGAACTATAATAGAAAAAATTATAAACCTCAAATGGCTCTTGATTATTTCTTAAATGAGCAACAAAAGCTTATTATTCATGAAGATTCTAGAGAAGAAATGAAGAACCTATTAACTCTTTATGTTAATAAGTGAGAAAAATATTTATTTAAATATCTAAAGAAAAATTATAGAGATTAAGAAAAATAAGTATCACCTTGCTATGTATATAGTGAGGTGATTTTTTATGAGAAGAAAATTTACATTATTATCTACATTAGTATTTCTAACTTTTATTTGTTTTTTAATTTTACCTAAGAAAAGCGAAGCGATTAGTGGTAATTACAATAATTTTTCATATATGAATGTTGATAGTGGTAAGCTTTTAAGAGATAATGATTATAAAACCATAAGCAAGAGACAGAATTGATTAAAAAAAAGAAGTTTTTTGGATGGAATATTAATAAGATTAATGACAATGTAAGAGCAACATTTATTACTGATTTATTGTTTTCATATAAGAATGATGGAACTACTCCAATAACTTATAAACTAAATGTAGCAAGTGAAACTACAACTAAGACTAGTGTATCAACCACAGGAAGTGTAGGTGTAAGTACTACAGCAGGTAACAAAGAATTTAAGCAGGGATTAAATGAAGAATTAAAAATTTCAGGTGATTATTCAAAAATAGAGCTTGTTAAGGAACAAGAAAACCTTGAAATTGTAGTAGATCCGCATACTGTTGTTATTGGGTATATACAAGGAGAAGGAAGATATACAAATGGAACCTGCTCATATTACGCTTTCTTTTTTGAACAGCAGGTAGGTTGGTTTGAATATTTTACTATAACAAGTAGTTATATGCGTATTGAAAAATTGGCTATATGAAAAAGATTTTATTATTTATATTTATCATAATTCTTATTTTTTATAATTCTTTATTTGAATTAAAAGATAATTCAATCAAAATTTATTCGTGCTTAGAAGATAAAACTGTTTTTATAAATGAAGATATAAAGCTTAGTATTTATTCAAATCTTAAAACATCACCTTTTACTGATCCAAATAATATTGTTATTTATCAAGATAATAAATTTAATCATTATTTGATTAATAAGATAAATGTAGAAGAAATAGAAAATCTATATAGAATTAATTATTATCTAGATAAAAGTAATTTTATAGAGAATAAATATATAGATTTTTCTTTAAATATAGATGCTTCTAACCTACATACATTTATAAATTTAGGTAATTATAATTTTGTTAATGAAAAAACATATAATAATTTAAATTTCAAAGTTATATTTAATGAAATAGATAATATAAAAGAAATTGAAATTGAAACTTTAGATAAGCTATCTAATATTAATATAAATAAAACTGATGTATTAGTAAATTATATGTATGATAAAGATAAGTATATTTATAGCGTATATTTGAATAATACTTATTATTTAAGTAATTGCTTAATTTCATTAGATGATAATTATTTATTGATTTGTAATAATGATTTCAATAAATATTTCCTAAAGGAGTATCAAGTTTATGATAATTCTTAAAGAAGCTAACAAAAGTTATTATAATAAGAATATTTTAAAAGATATTAATTTAAGTATTAATGACAACGATTTTATTCTTCTTGTAGGAGATAATGGCAGTGGTAAATCAACGCTATTGAAACTTCTTGCACATACAATATATCCCAATACTAAAGGAAGTATTAATTGTGATGTGTTTAATGCATATTTACCAGAGAAATTTAGCTTGCCTAAAAATATAACTGTTAATAAATATATAAGATTTTTAGAAGATTATTATTCTACTAATTTAAATAATATTGTATCTGTTTTAGAAATTCCTTATATAAAAATATCTGAATTATCTAAAGGTAATCTTCAAAAGCTTGGATTAATTACTATTATTGCGTCTAATTTAAATACAGTTCTTTTAGATGAACCTTGTGAAGGCATGGATAAAGAATTAAAAAAGAAGTTTATAGAAATACTTAAAGAATTAAAGAAAAGAAATAAAACTATAATTATATCTACACATGATGTAAAGCTATATAAGAATTTTGATAAGAGAATTATTTATGTAAATAAAGGACAAATTTATGAAGAAAATATTAAAACTATCTAAAATGTATGATTCTATATATTTATCTAAATATAGTATCATTAGCTTTTTCTTATCACTTTTAATAATTCTTATATATGATATATATATTTTATTATCAAATGAAAATTTGTATTTTTCTAATTATAAGGAGATTGAAATTAATTTCTTTAGCTCTAGTTCAAATATGCTTATAATTCTTTTAATCTTTATTATATTATTTACTTTTTTAAAAGAGGCTAATATATCAGATAATTCTTTTACTATAATGATTGAATCTACTAGTGGTAGAGAAGAAGTGTTTATAGCCAAACAAATATCATTTATTACGACAACTATATTAATATCTTTAAGTTTATATTTGTTTATATACATTCCT
>JAEELC010000036.1 GCA_016288675.1 Acholeplasmatales bacterium
ATATCAACTCCACCCTTCTTAACAATTTCAACTGGATAATCAGAACCACCAGCCTTAAGCATATTCAAATATGCTTCCTTAGCACCTTTTACATTATTCTTTACATCATTATAAATCTTAAATGATGCGCTGAAGCATGTTGCATATTGATATACATAGAATGGAGAATTAAATAAATGCGGAATATATGCCCAAACATATTTCTTTAATGGTTCAGTATCTAAAGAATAACCATAATATGTTTGGTATAAAGATGCCATAATATTATTTAAGTCATCATAAGTTAAACCATTACCTTCTAATGCTTTTTGATGAGCTTGATATTCAAAATCTGCAAATAAGCTTTGACGATAGAATGTAGATACAATATTATTTGCAAGCTTTTCGATAGCTTGAATCTTTACTTGCTTAGAATCAGATTTAGCAAGTAAATGCTCAAGATATAATTGTTCATTGAATGTAGATGCAATTTCAGCTACGAAAATTACATAATTCTTAGTTTGATATGGTTGTGATTCACTAGAATATAATGTATGAATTGAATGACCACATTCATGAGCCAAAGTAAATGCGCTATCTAGATCATCAGTATGATTTAATAAGATATATGGACCAAATCCTTCAACTTCAGTTGAATAAGCACCACTACGCTTACCTTGGCTTGGTAATACGTCAACATGACCATCAGCAAGCGCAATTTTAGCATGATTTACAAAATCTTCACCCATTGGCTCTAAAGCTTCAAGAACATCAGCTTTAGCATATTCATAAGGATACTTTGTAGTATCATGTGCAATACTTAAGAATCTATCATAGTTATGATATTCAGAAAGACCAAAATGCTTCTTTCTAAATTCAATATATCTATGTAATGGAGCAGTATTTTCATGAACTGTCTTTAATAAAGTTAAATATACATTCTTATCAATCTTATTATTATCTAAGAAAGTATCTAGGATATTATCATATCCACGAGATTTCATACGCGCAATATTAGATTCTACAACACCTTTATAAAGAGCTGCAAAAGTATTCTTATAATCATCATAATGAGCAAAGAATGCTTCAAAAATTTTCTTTCTATCTTCTTGAGAATTAGAATATTCACCTAATAAAGTAGTGTAATTAGCCTTAGTAAAAGTATGAGTCTTACCATCACTAGTTGTTACTGTTACAGGTTTAGTATCAGCATTTTCTAGTAAACCGTATGTAGATCTAAAGTTTGATGTAATTGGAGAATATAAAGATAATAATTGTTCCATTTCAGGCTTTAATACATGTTCCTTTGAATGGAATAATTGGTCTAATCTATACATATTAAATTTAATATATTCATATTTATTTGACCAATCTTTATAATCATTAAAATCATTCTTTAATAATTCATCATCTACGAATGCAATTTCTTGTGCATAACTTACAAAGAAATTTTGTAATTTAGACATATTCCCTTGAGATTCAAGATCATTTTGATTTAAATCAAATTTCATTGCAGCATAGCTATATAATTTAGATAAAGACTTATCTACTGTTTCATCAAATTTAAAATAATCGTTAATAGTTTTACCGTTATTTAACTTTCCTTTAAAATCGTTATATTTCTTAACTTCTTCTTTTAAACTATCTAGCGTTTTCACAAAAGCGTTGTTTGATTCAAAAATTTCATTTAGATTCCATTTTTGCATGTTTTTTTTCCTCCTCAATAATTTCAATTAATTGCTTTGAATAGCTATTATATTCATCTGTTAAATATACACAATAACCCACCAAAGTACACATAATAATAAATAAAGCAAAATCTATACCAATCATTTGATTAGCAGATAATAATATAATAAGCGGTAATACACTAGCCATTACATATGTTGTATCAAGTTTCTTTTCTTGGTGAAGTAATATTTGTTTTTTTATTGTTTTAATCTTAAAAAGCATATAAATCATATATATCAAGATTAAAACAATAAATATTGCTAAAGTAACTGTTACAGAAATAAATACACCCATAATTAAATTATATTTCCTTAGTATATTTCTTTAAGAATTTGGCTTCTTTTTCAGTTAGTAATGGTGAAATTACATCATATACTCGCTTATGATATGCATTTAACTTAGCTTTTTCTTCGGAAGTAAGAAGCGATTTATCGATACCATCTAAGTCAAATGGTACTAATGTAATTGGTTCGAAGCAATAAAAATTACCAAATTCTGTTTTCTTATATTCCTTACATAGTATTAAAGATTCATGTCTAATACCATATTTACCAGCAATATATAAACCTGGTTCATCACTAGTTATCATACCTGGTAAGAATGTATGTGATTCTCTATTATATTTAATATTTTGTGGTCCTTCATGAACATTTAGTAGATAACCAACACCATGCCCAGTACCATGGTTAAAATCTTTACCTTCTCTCCATAAAGCCTCACGAGCAGCTAAATCTAGAGTTTGTCCATTTACACCTTCTTTAAATATTAAATCAGATAATGCTAAATAACCTTTTAATACTAAAGTAAAGTCATGCTTCATATCACAAGTAACATCACCTAATGCGAATGTACGAGTAATATCAGTAGTACCTTCTAAATAATGTGCTCCTGAATCAACTAATAATAAATTACCTGGTACAATTTTAGCATTTGTTTCTTCTGTTGCTGAATAGTGTACAATAGCTCCATGTTCACCAAATCCAGCAATTGTTGAAAACGAAATATCTTTAAAATTCTTACCTGTTTTTCTTAAATTATATAAATATTCAGTAACTGAAAGCTCACTCATATCAATTTTACCAACATTAGTTTTTAACCAGTACATGAATTTAATCATTGCTACTGCATCTCTAATATGAGCTTTACGGAAATTTTCAACTTCAGTCTTATTCTTACAAGCTTTTGCAAGTGTTGTAATATTTGATTCAAAAATAATTCTATTAGTTTTAGCAATTGAAGTTAAAATCTTATAATTTGATTTAGCCTTATCTAGAATAATTACATCACCACTATTAGCTTCTATATCGCTATATACTTGATTATAATCTCTTATAATGATTCTATCCTTGCTTAAATTAGCCTTAATAGTTGGATTTAATGCTTTACTGTTAACGTATAAAATAGCTTTATCTTGATATACAGCAAGATATGATAATACTACTGGATTACAAGTTACATCATTTCCACGAAGATTTAATGTCCACATAATATCATCAAGAGATGAAATATATGTGACATTAGCATTTTTCTTAACTAAATTATCTTGAATCATAGCTAATTTATCACGACGCTCTTGGCCACTAAATTCGTAATCTAATTCGTAAGCAGGTTCGCAAGATAATGTTGGTCTATCAGTCCAAATCATATCTACAAGATCTAGATTTGGATTTAAACTAATACCAGAAATTTTTTCTAAAGCTTCACCAAATGAAGCACTAACTGTTCTACCATCAAAACCTAGATTTTTCTTTCCGGAATAATTACTAATAAATTCTAATACAGTAGGTACTCCCTCTTCACCAATCTTCATTAGATTAATAGTAGAACCTTCAAGTTGTTTTGCAGCTTGTAAGAAATATCTTCCATCAGTCCATAAATACGCATTATCAAGTGTTACTAATAAAACTCCTGCACTACCAGTAAATCCTGACATAAATACACGAGATTTAAAATAATCTCCAACATATTCACTCATATGATAGTCATCTGTAGGAATATAATACATTGATAAGTTGTTATTTTTCATTAATTCTCTTAGCTTATCTAATTTTTCGCTAATTTTCATAAAGAATCACCCTTTCGTACATGTTTATATTTTATTCTATTTCTTCTATAAATTCAAAAGATTTAATCATTAATTCTTATATTTTTTTATATTGTCTAAATATATATTTATATTGTAAAATAATAAGTGAAATAACATATAGTTTAGGGAGTAATATTATGGGAAAAAGAAATATTAACCAAATGATTGAAACTGATATCGAGAGATATAAAAAGCACACCGATATTTATGAAAACAAAAAGAAAGTACAAATAATCTATTTAGATCTTACAACTGATGACTTTTATAAAGAATATTCTACTGAGTCATTACTAAAAAATGAAGTTTATGAATTTATAGAAGATACATATGATGTGTTTGTAACAAATGAAAAAAAATTCAAGCTTGTTATAGAATATCCTACTGATATGGAAGAAGCTGAAAGAAGAAAAATTGAATATCTATTATCTGTCCATTATGCTGTAAAGCTTGATGAAATTAAAAAAGATATTAGACACGAAATTGCAGTTGGTACTATTTTATTTATAATTGGTTTATTAATATTAATACCAGCAATAATAATTTCTCGTAAGCTTGAAATTTTAGGAAGAGTAATGGAAATCATCTCTTGGGCATTCATTTGGGAAGCTGCATTGCGTTTCTTTTTAGAAACTACAGCAAACTATAGAGAGCGTATAAAATATAAAGAACTATATATGATGGCTCATGATTATCATGATGAACAAAAAAGGATAAGAAAAAATTAACTTACCCTTTTTATTATTATTTTTCAAGATAATTGATTCCTATTTTTCCATTATTATCATATAAAGAAATTAAGAATTCATTGCTGTAATTAACTTTTTTTGAATCATCTAATACAATACCTTTTAAATATATACAATTATTTATTATCATATATGAATCATTTTGTATACAATTAGCAATATCAAGTGCCATATCAAATGTAATTAATTCATCAAATGCATAATTATAATAATCTAATAAATCTTCGTTTTTATTAATGTGAAGTTCATACTTAAGAGGAAAATTTATAATATATAAATCTTTTTCTATTGATGAATAATAAGATTGAGTTGCCATAATAATAACATTATTATCTTTAATCTTATATTCAAATAAATGATTATCTTTAATTAAAAAGCCAATAGCTACATATTCATCAACTTTATAATCAAGCTTTGAAACATAATAATTTGATTCTTTAATAACATCATTATAAAAATCATTACCATTAGCTACATCAAAGCTAATTGTTTGATTAGCATTAGCATATGCCAAATCTTTTTTATAATTTTTAACCCTATATCTACCTATATCTAAAGTTACTCTATTATCATTAGATATTAGAGTTAATTTTTTATAATTAAAGCCTAACATCAATACAAAGACAACAATACTAATAATACAACAACCAATAAATATTTAATATACTTCATACAATACCCTACCTCTTTATAGCTTTATACACTTGATTATATATTCTTAAACAGCAATGCTTTTTTAGTTTAATTTTTTTGCAAAAGTGTCAATACGTTATATTATTAGTATGTTATTTAAAAATAAAAAAAGTTGAGAGTACAATTGTACAGTCAACTTCGATTTTAAATGATATTTTAAATTTTTATAAAGTGCTAGCCACTTTATAACAGATAGTAGCCGATTCTTTAGCAGCTTCTTCTTCAAATTTATTATAAGCATCACTTTGATCAGAACCACCAACTACGTCAGAAATAAATCTTATAGATACAAACTTAGTATCATTAATAAAACAAGTTTGTGCAATAGATGCACCTTCCATTTCAACAGCTGTAGCCTCAATAGGCTTAATCATTAATTGATCATAGCTTGTTATAAATGAATCTCCTGATAAAATATTACCACGTACATATTTAATATTTAATTCATCTAAAATTGCAGCTACGCTTTCAAGATACATATTATCAGGCTTATAGCTTTCTGGCATACCAGGAACTTGACCTAATTTATAACCAAATCCAGTCGCATTAACATCACTATATCTAACATCTTTTCCTAATACTACATCATATTGCTTAAGTCCATTAGTACCACCAGCAATACCTGTATTAATAATTACACTCGGATGGAAATTTTCAATCATTAATGCACAACCAATTGCACTTTGAACCTTACCAACACCACATTTTAAAATAACTACAGCATTTTTACCAAATTTACCAGTATAAAAATGTAAATTTAGAATATTTACTTCTTTTTTATTTTCAAGATGAGAAATTAAATCTCTAACTTCAACATCCATTGCACCAATTAAACCGATCATTATTTAGTCTCTTCTTTCTTATTAATAATTTCTTTAACCTTTGCCATAACAATATCAACTGCTACTTCATGGTTATTATCATTTGGAATTATAATATCTGCATAACGCTTTGTAGGCTTAATGAATTCATAATACATTGGTTTTACTGTACCTAAGTATTGTTCAATGACTGATTCAAGACTTCTACCACGTTCAGTCATATCACGACGTAAACGACGTATAAAACGAATATCATCATCACTTTCAACAAATATTTTAATATTAGCTATATCCCTAACACGTGGATCATATAAAGCTAATATACCTTCGACAATGATTACCTTACTTGGATGAATTTGTTCTGTTTCTTTTTTTCTTGTATGAGTTTTAAAATCATAAAGAGGCTTTTCTATTTTCTTACCATCTAATAAATCTCTAAGTTGTTCATACATTAGATCATTATCTAAAGAATCAGGATGGTCAAAATTAACTTTAGCACGTTCTTCCATGCTTAAATTTGATAAATCTTTATAATAATCATCAAATCTAATTACTTGTACATCCTTGCTTTTTAATCTTTGGCTGATTTTATCAACCACTGTAGTTTTACCGCTAGCAGTACCACCCGCTACAACAATTAATACTGATTTCATTTCTGTTTACCTCTTTATATACTATATCATTTTTTTAGTAACTTTTAAACGCTTTATGCAGTTAAATTAAATTTTTGCCATTTGCCATGAGCAAAACGTATCATAAATATAACAGCACGAGCGCATTCATCTATCGCCATTGCAAGCCATACACCAGCTAATCCCATAGAAATACCTGATTCTTTTGGATAACCAAATAGGAAAGAGCCACCTACAGCAACTGCCCAGCAGAAA
>JAEELC010000037.1 GCA_016288675.1 Acholeplasmatales bacterium
ATCCATTTTCATATTTTAAAACACCTGTAATTATTGAAACATCCCACTTCACAACTAGTTCAATTTGGATTAGTCTATTTGTAATAGTATTCTTCTATAATTTCAGTATTTCAATTTATGAAGCAAATATAAAACCAAAAGAAAAGGAACTATAGTGTTGGAAACCCAACAGTTAATATAGTTCCTTTTTCTTTACGCTCTTTAATTAAATGGAGTAGAAATAATATTTATAAATGTAACAATCCAATAAATTAATCTAATCAATCTAAATATATTTATCATTGAAACAGTATAAAATCCAAATTTTATATATTGATTTAATTCTTTATCTTTTCTAAATACTAGATAATAAATAAAAAATATTACTGTAACAGGCATTATCCAAATAAAGGTCAGTTTATTCCAATAATAAAAATTATAAATTTCAAAAGCAAACAATGTTAATATTAAAATAATTAGTGATATACAAATAATTTTCTTTTTCATTTTCCCTTACCCCGAATTAATCTGCAATACTTGCGCACCTAACAACGCAATAAATATAATAGTTGACCATATAAAAACACTATTACACTTCTTATCTTTTTTTATAATATATAAATTATAAACTAATAAAATTATATATGGAATAATAAACGCAAAACATAAAAAAGAAAAATCTATATTTTTATAATAAACACAACTTATAATTAACTAAATAATACATGTAAATAAGCTGTTAATAATATATAATTTATAATTTTATTCATGTATTCTTTTCTCCTTTTTTAATTTTATTATATTTACCAATCAATTCTTTGTCATTTTTTTGCTCCAAATTTTATTTCAACAAATATTAGCTCTAACGAATTTTATTCATTTTAATTATTAACAAAAAACAGCTTAAATATTTAAGCTGTTTAATATATTATTCAACTTTTCTAATTGATGGATGATCCTTAAGCATTTTCTTAATGCCTGTAGGTGCAGCAAAGGCAATAGATACAATTCTGCCATTTACCTCAACGACTCTACCATCACCAAATAGCTTATGGTTAACAACATCACCAATATGTAAATCATTTGTAACTTGAACTGGTTCCTCTTTTACTTCTGGTTCACTTTGTTCAACAGGAATTGCTTTTCTAATTAAGCCAACAACATCTAAGTTTGATTCACCAATTTCATCAATATAAATACTTCTATTATGTGTTTCCTTATGACCAAACATAAATCTATCATGTGCTGATAGAAGATATAAACGTTCCATAGCACGTGTAATACCTACATAACAAATTCTACGTTCTTCTTCAAGTTCTTTTTCTGAATAGCAATTTGCATTAGGGAAAATACCTTGTTCCATTGCCATCATGAACACAACCTTGAATTCAAGACCTTTAGCTTGATGATAACTCATAAGCTTAACCTTATCAGTAGAATCATCTTTATTATCTGTGTCAGTCTTAAGCGCAACATCTTGTAACATTTGTTGTAATACTTCAACACGTGTTCCATCGTATGAATCTACGGCTTCTTTAATAATAGATTTTAATTCCTCAATATTATCAAGTCTATCTTTACCTTCTTCACCAGATTCTTTAAGCATAGCTTCATATCCAGTCTTAGTAAGAATCTTATCAATAATATCGATTAATTCCATCTCATTATTATTTAAGTCTTCTTCTAGTTCAAGAATAGTAAACTTAAAGTCAATTAATGAATTATAACCATTACCTGTTACAGTTAATGTATCAATAGAACTAAATAAACTAGCATTATTTAATAATCCATTTTCTTTAAGTTTAGCAATCATAGCTGGTCCGATTTTTCTCTTTGGTTCGTTAACAATACGTTCAAATGAAAAATCATCATCATGATTAATAATTACACGTAGGTAAGCTAAGATATCCTTTATTTCCTTTCTTTGGAAGAAAGAAATACCACCATACACTTCATATGGAATATTATATTTAATAAATTGTTCTTCTATACCACGTGATAAATGATTAGATCTATACATTACTGCAAAATCTTTATAATCATATCCTGATAATTTAAGCTTGCGAATCTCATCTACGATAAACATTTCTTCTTCATAGCTTGAAGAAGCATTAAAGAATTTTGGTTTAATACCATCTTCTTTAGACGTAAATAAGTTCTTTTTAATTCTACCTTTATTATTATCAATAACCTTATTAGCAATATCTAAAATTGGTTTTACAGATCTATAATTTTCTTCAAGAAGAATAAGCTTTGTATCAGCAAAATCAGCTTTAAAATTATGAATATTCTCTACACGTGCACCACGGAATGAATATATAGATTGATCTTCATCACCAACCACAAATATATTTTTGTGCTTAGCTGCTAATAATTTAATCAAATCATATTGGGTATAGTTAGTATCTTGGAATTCATCTACTAAAATATATTCAAATTTTTCTTGGTATTCTTCAGCAACAAGTGGATTTTCTTTCAAAACACGAAGTGTTAACAAAATTAAATCATCAAAGTCTACTAGATTATCATGTAATAGTTTTGCTTGATACTTAGAATAAATATCCTTATAAATATCTTGTTCCTTCGGATTTTTAAACTTATTAGGTCCTAAATTCTTTTCATCGCTGATAAGCTTTGCATAAACTTTAGCTTTGTAATCCTTAGAATCAAGACCTTTATCTTTAATAATGTCACGTAGTATTTTTTCTGAATCATCATCATCGATAATTTCAAAGCTCTTTGTCCATCCATCAGGAATGTTTTCAATTTCCATTCTTAAGAATTTTGCACAAAAAGAATGGAATGTAGATACCCACATATAACGTGTATCTTGATTAATAAGCTTAGAAATACGTTCCTTCATTTCACGTGCAGCTTTATTAGTAAAAGTAACTGCAAGAATATGATTAGGATATACGCCATTATCTAAAATTAAATGAGCAATACGGCGAGTTAAGACACGAGTCTTACCTGAACCAGCACCTGCCATAACCATGACAGGTCCTTCAGTTGTAAGTACGGCTTCTTTTTGTCTTTCGTTTCAGCCTTCTATTAAGTCTTCCATATTATTCACCTAATTTAGCTTCCATATATTCTTCGTAAGAAATTTCCTTATCAAATACTTTCTTTTCATTTTCAATAACAATTAATCTATTAGCTACAGTATTTAACATTTCTGCGTCATGTGAACTAAATAAGATGTTACCCTTAAATGCAGTCATACCATCCTTTAATGCTGAAAT
>JAEELC010000038.1 GCA_016288675.1 Acholeplasmatales bacterium
TCATTTAAGCAAGCATATACTTGTTCAAGAGTTGTCTTTTTCATATTTGGGCATACTAAGCAAGAACCTGCTAAATAGAATTTCTTACCTGGATTATTCTTTTCCATTTGATGAATTACTCCACCTTCAGTTGCAATAATAAATTCATCTTTATCGCTATTCTTAGCATATTCAATAATGCCCTTAGTACTACCAACATAATCACTAACTTCAAGTACTGATAAATTGCATTCAGGATGAGCTAAAACTAACGCATTAGGATATTTCTTCTTAAGCGCTAATACATCACTAGCTTGAAGTTGATGATGAGTTATACAGCATCCATCCCAATACTCAAATGTAGTATTCATTTGCTTCATAGCATATTTTGCTAAATTTTGATCAGGACAGTACATAATCTTTTCACCATTATCAAGATATTTCTTAATAATAGACATTGCATTTGAACTAGTTACACAGCAATCTGCTAATGCTTTGCAATCAGCTTCACTATTTACATACATTAAAATCTTAGTATCTGGATTTTCATCTTTATATTTTTGAAGAGATTTAGCATTAATAAATCTAGTCATTCTACAGCCAGCGTTTTTAGCAGGTAAATATACATGCTTATTTGGTGCTAAAATCTTAGCTGTTTCAGCCATAAATGAAACACCACAGAAAACAATAATATTAGCATCGCTTTCAGCTGCAATTTGACTTAATTTTAAAGAATCTCCAAGATAATCAGCTATATCTTGAATTTCAGCAGGTTGATAATAATGCGCTAAAATAATTGCATTCTTTTCTTTTTTTAATTTATTAATTTCTTCAACATAGTTCATAATTATTACTTCCTTATATTTTTACACGCTTGTCTATTATATCACATTTTTTATCAATTTAAAGATATTTGCACATTATCTATCATCATAATTATCAAACTTACTATTATTAAAAGATGATACATCTACACTAACGTTATTAAATTTAACATTTGCATATGCAATACGTCCAAATTCTTTAGATATAAAATTTGAATTAGATATATTAAAATCTTCAATTTTTTCTTTATCATTCCAACCTATTATTTCAAAGGCTCTTGATATACCATTATAATCATCACTAATACTAGAATTAATGTTATATACATTAATATTAGAAATAATCGTGTTAGGAATGCATTTATCCACAAGTTCTGTTAATGCAATTTGATAATCCTTTAATGGTTTAACTAAATTAGTAATATTTATATTATTATAATTTTGATTCCAATTTAATGCTATATGAATAGGATATTTAACATTATTCATCTCTATGTTGTTAAAACTAACATTTTTTATATATCCTTTTCTAGGTGGAGATGATTTTATTCTAAAACCACAATCTGAATTATTATATTTGATATCATGAATATTAATATTTTCTATGCCACCAGATAATTCACTACCAATTGTAATACCAAATCCTTCATTAATACTGCAATTATATATTTCAATATTTTTTGAAGGAATATTAGTTTTTAATCCATCATTATCTCTACCACTCTTGACACAAATAGAATCATCATTAGTATATGTAATACAGTTTTTAATTACAACATCACTTGAGGAATCGATATCAATTCCATCAGTTGAAGGAGCTATTTTAGATTTAGAATCTATGATAACATTGTCAATAGTAACATTATTAGAATATAATACATGCAAATTCCAAAATCCTGAATCCTTAATGGTAACATCTTTTATATTTATATTAAATGAATTTTGTACAAGTAAACCTCTAACTCTATTACAATCATAATCACATAAAAAACGAATATTGAGCTTATCATATTCTTCTCTCATTCCGCTTTTCATATCTTTTCCCCAATATTTTTCCCAAAAATATTGGCCATTTCCATTAATAATCCCCTTTCCTTTAATTGTAACATTTTTACAATCTATTATATTTAATACTGCAGCATAAAAAGGCATATTAATACCTGCAACACGTGTAGGTATACTAACAAGCTTTGATTCATCAGTTAAAAAATCAAATATTACACCTTCATCCATTACAATAGTCATATTTGAATGAAGAAATAATTGTCTTACATGATATATTCCTTTATTAATACGTAAAATTTCATTAACGTTTAAACTATCTATTATATTTTGTAGTAAATCAGTAGAATCTATATCTAATTGCGAGAATTTTAAAGTATTTTTCATAACTTCACCTATTTCCTTCATTTTAATACAATTTTAATAAAAATAAAAGTTTAGTCTAAAATAATTACTTTTGGTTATTTATATAAAAATAGAGTTTCTAAGTAGAAACTCTATTCATTATAACAATGGAGATAAAATTTGTAATACAAATTCAAAGAAACGTAAAAAGATATTTCGTTTCTTAAAATCATCATATAATAGCTTTTCAGAAACATCAACAGCTTCTATAAAATCATTGCTCATCTTTATTATTTCATTGGAATTATATAATAATACACCATTTTCAAAGTGAAGCAATAAACTTCTATAATCCATATTAATTGTACCAATAAAGGCGTATTTATCATCAACTATAATATTCTTTGCATGATTAAATCCAGGAGTATATGTATATACATTTACACCCTTAGCAAGCAAAGATCCTATATGAGCACGAGTCATCATATAAACACCTTTTTTATCTGGAATAGATGGAATTAAAACTTTAACATCTATTCCTTGCTTATGCTTATTTATAATTGCATCTATCATTTCATTATCAATGATAAAATAAGGACTAGAAATATATAGATGCTTCTTTGCAGAATTTATCATATTTAAGAATAAGTGATATCCTGGATTATCTCTATTCATAGGACCATCACCAAATGGTAATGCATATACATCATTTTCTATATGAATAGCAGGAAGATATTTTTCAATATCAAGCTTTTCATGAGATGACATATACCACATAGTAATAAACATATTTGTAAAGCTTTCAACGGAGTTTCCAGAAAGCTTTATTGCGTTATCTCTCCAATAACCAAAGCGTGTCTTTAAATGAATATATTCATCTGCTATATTATCTCCGCCAGTATAACAAATATTACCATCAATTATACACATTTTTCTGTGATCTCTATAATTAACTCTTGGATTAATTGACAATCCAATAGGCTCATAAATATGCAAATGTAAATTTGGAATATTATTTAATCTTTCAATATTCTTCTTATCTTTAGAAAGTAGACTACCGACGTCATCAAACATAATATAAATTTCTATACCTTGTCTACCTTTACGTTCAAAGATTTCAATTAATTCTTCCATAATTTTACCTTTACCAAAGATAAAATATTCCATCATAATAAATCTTTTTGCATTTGATAATTCTTTTATCATATCATTATGCTTATCTAAAGCGTCTTTAAAGAAAACAACATCATTATTTTTATATAATGGATATTTAGATTCATTACTTAACTCTTTTGATATAAGTAGGAAATCAGCATCAAGTGTTGATGTATCAATAGATGTTTCTTTTAGAGGATATGCCCCTATATAATGTTCCATTTTTAATTGACGCCTTTTTGGTAAAACTCTACCATTACCAAAAAGAATAAATGCAACTGTTCCTAAAAAAGGACAAAGCAAAATAAAAATTGTCCATGATAATTTATATTGTGAATTTATATCTTTACGATACATTAAAAAAACACATATTATACCTATCCATTGTACAACAAGATAGATATATTTATACATATTGGGATGAGGAGATTTTAAATAGTTTATGCCAAAGAATAAAAAGAAATAGAATGCTAATTGAACAAGCAATAACAATATTGAAATAATAAGTTTCACTACAAACTTCCATGTTTTATCAGCTTTTCTATCAGAACTTGTCATAAATTCCCCTCCTTTTCTTCTAATTAATGTTATTATACCATAAATAAAAAAATAAAGCCCAGTAACTGAGCTTTAAATTTAATCTTTATTTGATGCTAAAATCATGATAATTCTAAATAATTCTACAAAGATATAGAATACAGTAATAAGTAAACCAAGAACTACTGTCCATTCGTATTGCTTATCTACTCCACCACGAGTAATCATATCAGCTTCATAGAAGTCTAAAATTAACATTACGCAACCATAACCTAAATATAAAAATTCGATTGCAAGAACTACTCCCCAAGGTAAACCAACAGGCGATACCATTGAGAAAATAAATAATGCTAAGCTTATAATTAAAATTGAAATCATATATGCAATAGCAATTGCAATAATCTTATCAATTTTCTTAAAAGCACCAAGTGAATACATTCCAAATACTACAGAGAATATTACAGCAGTACCTAAACCTGCAGCGATTGTAATACCTGGCACAAACATTTCTCCAATTGCACAAAGAAGCCCAATTGTACTACCTTCACCAACAGCATAAATAGGAGCACAAATTCTTGCAGTTTTTGGGAAGAATCTACCAATTAATGCAGCTATAACATCCACTATACCAACAACTACTACATATCCAATCA
>JAEELC010000039.1 GCA_016288675.1 Acholeplasmatales bacterium
TAGTAAAAGATGATAAAGTAGTAGCTGAAGCATATACAACTGGTCAAAATGATCATGCTAAAAACATTGTAGCTATTGTTGAAAAATTCTTAAAACAAGAAGGTATTACTACAGATGATTTAAATAAGATTATTTGTGGTATTGGACCTGGATCATATACAGGTGTTCGTATGGCAGTAACTGTAGCTAAAATGCTTGGAGCATTTAAGCATATTCCCGTTTATGAAATATCTACACTTTCATTAATATCTAGTGGTGCTAAAGGAAGATGTTTAGCTCTTATTGATGCACGTCGTGGAAATGCATTCGCTGGAATTTATGAAAATGGCAAATTAGTAGGTAATGAACTTATTGCAAATAAGGAAGAATTCTTAAAGAATGAACATGATTCAGTTGTTACTGAATCTGAATATACAGTTAATCCATTTGTAGTTATTGAAAATGCTTGTTTACATGATAACCCACATAGCTTAAAGCCTAATTATTTACAAGAAACTGAAGCTGAAAGAAACTTAGAAGCTAATGAAAATAAGAAGAATGCTTAGTAGTGATATTGATAATGTAATCAAATATGAAAATGAATATCTTGGCTCAACATTAGGAAAAGATTATTTCAAACGTTTAATTGATGATAAGTATTCATGTTTTCTAGTACTAGAGGATAATGATATTCTTATTGGTTACATTTCATCAACACTAGACACATATGCAGAAATTTTAAATTTCTTTGTGGTTAAAGAAAATCGTGGTAGAGGATATGGCAAAGAATTATTAGAAAGTGTTATTAGTGCTGCAAAAGAAAATAAATGCCAAAGCATTTATTTAGAGGTTAATTCTAATAACATTCAAGCAATCTCTCTTTATAAATCATGTGGATTTGAGATAAATCATATTCGCAAAAATTATTATAAGGATGCAGATGCATACGCTATGATAAAGGAGCTTTAATATGTTAGTATTAGGAGTAGAATCAAGCTGCGACGAAACAGCAGTATCAATCGTTAGAGATGGTAAAGAAGTACTTGCAAACGTCGTACTTACACAAATAGATATTCATACAAAATTTGGTGGTGTAGTTCCTGAAATTGCATCACGTGAGCATGTATATAATGTTTCAATGTGCTTTGAAGAAGCTTTTAGACAATCTGGTTTAAAACCAGAAGATATTGATTTAATATCAGTAACAAAAGGACCTGGTTTAATTGGTTCATTACTTGTAGGTGTTAATGCAGCTAAGACATTTGCACTTATGTATAATAAGCCAATTATTGGTGTTAACCATTTAGCAGGTCATATTTATGCAAATTCAATTGAACATGATATGAAATTCCCTTCAATTGCCTTACTTGTATCAGGAGGTAATACTGAATTAATTTATATGAAGGATCATTTCTCATTTGAATTAATTGGTGAAACATTAGATGATGCTGTAGGTGAGGCTTATGACAAGGTTGCACGTGTAGTAGGTATTGGATACCCAGGTGGACCAAAGGTAGATAAGCTTGCGCATGAAGGGAAAGATACATATCATTTACCACGTGTAACTTTAGGTGATGATAATTATAATTTCTCATTCTCAGGATTAAAGAGTGCTGTTATTAATTTACACCATAATGCTGAACAACGTGGAGAAGAAATTGATAAAGCTAATCTATGCACATCATTCCAAGAAGCTGTTACAGATGTTCTTGTGGAAAAAGCTTTAAGAGCTTGCAAAGAATATAATGTTAGCCAATTAATAGTAGCTGGTGGTGTTTCAGCTAATAAGGGACTAAAAGAAAAGCTAATGGCTACAAATAAGAATCCTAACCTAGAAATTTGTATTCCATCAATTAAATATTGTACAGATAATGCTGTAATGCTAGCTGCTGCAGGATATTATAGATGGCAAAAGAATAATACACCGGATGATTTATCATTAAACGCTGATGCTTCATTAGAACTTGAAACTGTAGAAAGCAATCATTAGTTAAAGGCCGACCTTTTGTCGGTCTTTTATTTTGCTTAAAAATGATAATAAAATTTGTGATTTATTTACAAGTAATTATTAGAAATGTTATAATATAGTGTAAAATGTCAAATAATGTCGAAAGGATGGCGATACTATGAAGAAAAGATTATTAATATCTTTTTTAATTCTTTTTTCAGTATCACTTTGTTCATGTAAGGCTTTTAATCAAGAAAAAGATGAACCAGAGCCTAATAAGATCACTAGAGGTGGAGATGATCCAATTGTAGTTAAATATAAGGTTAATTACATAGTTGAGGGTAAGATTAAGACAACTTTAAGTGTTGAAGCTAATAGTATTACAAATAAACCTGATAATCCTCAAAAAGAAGGATATAACTTTGTAGGATGGTTTAAGGATTTAAATGATGAAACACCTTTTAATTTTGATACACCTATCACATCAAATTTAAATCTATATGCAAAATTTAGTAAAGCTGAAACTTTAGTATCAGAATATACGGTTTATTTTTATTCTGATGATACTGTGTTTCAACAAGAAACAGTTCTTAATAATTCTTATGTAGATTATCCTTTATTAGATCCTCAAAAAGAAGGATATCGCTTTGTAGGATGGTTTAAAGATTTAGATGATAAAAAGCCTTTTAATTCTAATACACTTATCACATCAAATTTAAATCTATATGCGAAATATATTAAGTTGTATACACCTTTTACTGGATTTAATGTGTGCTTTTATTCTGGTGACACAGTCTTTGATGAGAGATTAGTTGTTTCAAATTCTACTGTAGATTATCCTTCCTTAGAACCTCAAAAAGAAGGATATAACTTTGTAGGATGGTTTAAAGATTTATCACTAGATACTCCATATGATTTTAGTTTACCTGTTACTAACAACTTAAATTTATTTGCTAAATTTGTACAAAGTGATGTGCAAATTAATAATTGTTCTGTTTTGTTTACTGTAGATGATACTACTTATTTCTCTAAAATGGTTAAAGAGAATGAAAAAGTAACACCACCACAAAATCCACAAAAGGAAGGATATAGCTTTGAAGGATGGTTTACAAATAAAAACTTTGATGTTAAATATGATTTCAATAAGAATGTTAATAATGATTTAATATTATATGCAAAATTTAATAAATTAAATGAATATTATTTGGTCAATTATTATGTTGATGATTCATTATATTTAAGTACTAAAGCTTATAAAAATCAAAATATAAATGTTCCGTTGGAACATCCTCAAAAGGAAGGACATTATTTTGCTGGATGGTTTACAGATTTAGATGATTTGGAATCTTATGATTTTGATACAGCAATAAATACCTCATTAAATTTATATGCAAAATTTATTAAGGATGTTGTACCTGTTAAGGATACTACATACACAATTAAGTTTTATATTGATGATGAATTATATGATGAGGAAACAGTTGTAGAAAATAACGTGTTAGAATCATCAAAGGTTGAAGCTTATACAGGATATAAATTTTTGGGATGGTATTTAAATCTTGATGATGATAATCCATTTGATTTTGAAACTCCAATTGAATCTGATTTAGTTCTACATGCAAAATTTACGCAAGATATTGAACAATATGAATTATATAATTCCTCTTATGATTCTTTAACAACGGTCGGAATGACTTATGAAATATTAGGAAATGTTTCAAGAAAAAAGCCAACTGTTTCTAATGGTGGACTTGATAATTATCCACTTTATAATACAGCTGGTATTAGTGATCAAACAATAAAGAATAATATTTTAGAAGAAAATATTAGTTTATTACCAAGTTCAACAACATTTAATTCTTTAGATAAAGACGGCAATTTATTATTGGATGGTGCAAATACTGGAAGAAAACTATATAAGCATTCTGCAAGTATAGGCTTATATGGAAATAATCAATTAAGTGATAGAAGCTTATCAGATGTTTCAGATAATGAAAAGGCAGTCATTAAGAAAATTACTGTTTATAAAAATAAACCATTGAATAACTATATAACTGGCTTATATGCACCTGCAGGAGAGGTTATTAAGGTTGAAATAAGTGAACAAGATCTTGCTGCATGTGGCGGTTCTATAACAATTTATATAGGATTGACTACTTCAAGAAATCACGCTAATAACTTAGGAGATGTTGCATATAATCGTATGCCTAGATTACAAAGTGCATTTACTATTACAAGTCCAGTAAGTTATGTTGGTTCATTCTTTGGTGGTCCTATCTATGTAGCAAGTAGAAATCCTGCTAATTTTAGTACAACTATAAGTGGAGCAGTAGAGTATTTACATTATATAGATGGAATTACAACTAAAGCTGAATTTGAGAGACTAAAAAATACATCTGCTCCATATTTTGATGCAGAAACATATGATTTAGGTGTTAGATTCTCAGGACCTAGATATACAATATTCCCTCATGCTTATGATACTGGATATACAGAATTAACTTATGATAATTTTGTTAGGGCTATTAATTTGTGGGAAAATATTAATATTTTAAGCAATAATGTACCTAAGGGACATTATGGTTTCTCAAATATTACAATGTTTTATGATGCATATATACCAATGAAAGGAGCATCTGCAGTTGCAATTGTAGGTACAGATGTATCTTATCTTCCAATATCATGGATGAGATTATCTTTAGATTATGATTCATTTATGGTGAATGGAGCCTGGGGACCTATTCATGAATTCAATCACCATTTCCAAAAATTTGGTGCAAATGATAATAATAATGAAGTTACAAATAACGCTCTTAATTATTGTGAATATATATTATTAACACATGTCACTGAATTAAGAAATTATCAAAATTTATCACATGGTTTAGGCTTAGATTCTCATTATGGAATTGAATATTATAATAAATATAAAGATACTAATACAAAATTAAATACAGAAAATGGTTATGGATTATTGATTCAAAATATCGGACCTGATGCAATGATTAGAGTGGCTCAAAATCAAGGATTATCTACGGCTAATAAATTTACTACACCAGATGAATTCTATAAAGCATTATGCAATACTTTACATATGGATTTCACATATCTTATAAGAGATTTATGGCATCTTGAATTAACTGAATCATTAATTGAAGAATATCAAGCTAAGAATTATCCTACATATATTCCTATTGGTTCATATTATTCATCTAGCTTTAAATATCTAGATGCAAATAATAATATATTGCTTGAATCTAATCACGCTTTACCTTACATTTGTTCAGATGATTTTACATTTGATTTGGTTAGTGATATTAATACAATTAGTGGATATAGTATAACGATAAATAAAATCACAAATCCAAAGCATGGTAAGCTAACTTTATTAGATAATGGTTTCTATAATTATAAATCTACTGATGGTCAAATTGATAGTTTTGTGGTTGGTGTAACAATTACAAAAGGTTCATTTAGACAATATGTTGAAATAACATATGAATTTAATCCAATTAATACAGGTGTTGAACAAAAGACATATAAATTTGATACAGATGTATATAATAAAATTGAAGATGCTATTTCAAATGATTTTGCTGGTACTACAAGTGTTGAAACTAAATATTTAGGTAATACAAATGGTGTATCCGGTGTTAAAAAAGGTGATATAGCATATGTAAGTGGAAAATTTATGATTACTGAAACTGCGGATTATAATGTAACTTATAAAGGTGGAAGAGGTAGTTCTGTTTTCTATGGCTCTGTAAATAACATGAATGATTTTGTTAAAATTGGTAATATAACTATTAATCAAAGCATTTATATGTTTGGTGGAAGTGCAACTTCACATTTAAAGATGAGCTTAAATGAAGGTGATGTAATATATTATAAATTATATTTGTTAGCTACTTCGGATAATGCAGGATTAGAAATTGGTTTATCAAAAACAGATAATGTAAAAGACACTGTAAAAGTTGATCCTAGTCTATTTAGAGGCGTTAATGCTTCATTTGATGAAAATAAAAAAGAATATAAGCTTAGAAATACATATCAAAGAGAATATAAAAATGATTCATTTGATGTTAATACCATAGGATTTACAGTACACAGTGATAGATTTGTACCTTGGGATAATACTGGTGCTAATGAATTAGACAAAATTTTTGATAATAATTCTAATACTTATGCTCATTCCGCAAGAAATTTAGTAATTAATGGTTCTAATCCTTTAGATATTAAAATTGATGGTAAGCATCTATTTAGCTTTAATGCGATAACATTATATGGAAATAGAAGTGGCGCAAGTCAATTACCTATTACATTTGATTTATATATAAGCGATGATGATTCAAATTATCAATTGCTTGATACATATAATAATCTAGATTTAACTACATCAAATTCAATCAGAATTAAATTTAATAATGTCATTACTACTAGATATATTAAATTAATTATAAAAAAGACTACTCCACAATATTTTGCATTAAGAGATGTTACATTTAATTTAGAAATACCTCATACACTAATTACTTGTGATAAAGGTAAATATTTTGGTAATGTTGAAGCGGTAACTACACCTAGTACATGGGGACATATGTACGAATTAAGAAATGGTTCATATTTGAAATATGATTTCTATGGAACTAGTGCACTAGTTGGCTTAAAAATAACAGCTGATAAATATAAAGTATATTTGGATGATAATGAAATAGAATTGAATAAGATTATTGATTTACCATATTCAACTGTATATGAGGTTGAAGGTAAAAATGAAAGACATGAATTAAAGATTGTTGTTGAAACAGGTACTATACTTGTTGAGGGTTTTTATACACCAACCTTATATTAAATAATTATTAATAAATAAATATGAGTAAATAATTGAATTTTTAATTTATGTTTACGTTTTCTTTTTGTTTATTTGTCTTTAAAATGAAATAAAAATAAGGTATAATAAAACGTAGCATGATTTTAAAAAATCATCAATTTTCGTGAAAGGAGTATTAATAAGTTTTTAGTAAACTTATTATACGAATGTATTATGGAAGAAACTTCTAATTTTATTAAAACAATAATGAAAGAAGACTTAGAGAGCGGAAGAGTTAAAGAAATAATTACTCGTTTCCCACCTGAGCCAAATGCTTACTTACATATTGGACATGCAAGAGCTATTATTACAGACTTTGAAACTGCTAAAGCCTTTGGTGGTTATACAAATCTTCGTTTTGATGATACTAACCCTACTAAAGAAAAGAGCGAGTTTGTAGACGCTATTATTAAAGATATTAATTGGTTAGGATATACTCCTAAAAATGTATATTATGGTTCAGATTATTTTGATGCAGACTATGAAAAAGCTATTCTTTTAATTAAAAAAGGTCTAGCATATGTAGATGATTTATCTCAAGAAGAAATGGCTCGTCAAAGAGACACTACTCAAGGTGATGGTATTGAATCCCCATATAGAAATAGATCTGTTGAAGAAAACTTACGCTTATTTGAAGAAATGAGACAAGGTAAGTATGCAGATGGTGAAAAGACACTTCGTGCTAAGATTGACATGAAGAGCCCTAATGTTAACATGAGAGACCCAGTAATTTACCGTATTGTACATATGGAACATCATAGACAAGGTAATAAGTGGTGTATTTATCCAATGTATGATTTTGCTCATCCACTACAAGATGCATTTGAAGGTATTACTCACTCTCTATGTTCTATTGAATATGATAACCACAGACCACTTTATGACTGGGTTGTTGATAACTGTGATGTAATTACAGAAACTAGCCATCCACACCAATATGAATTTGGTCGTTTAAATATTGCTAACACTGTTCTATCAAAGAGATATTTAAGAGCTTTAGTTGACTCTAAAAAGGTATCTGGCTATGATGACTGCAGAATGCCAACTCTAGTTGGTTTCCGTAGAAAAGGTGTTACTGCTGAAGCTATTAAAAACTTTATTATTTCTACTGGTTTATCTCGTATTAATTCTACAATTGAACCAGAAATTCTTGATAACTTTGTACGTGAAGACTTAAAACTTAAAGCTAATCGTGTATCAGCTATCTTACGTCCATTAAAGGTTACTATTACTAATTATCCAGAAGGACAAGTAGAATGGTTAGATGCTCCAAATAACTTAGAAAATGAAGAACTTGGAACACGTAAGGTCGCTTTCTCTAAGCACTTATATATTGACCAAAATGACTTCATTGAAGAAAAACCTAATAAAAAATGGAAGAGACTTGCTAAGGACGTTGAGGTACGTTTAATGTTTGCTTACTTCATTAAGTGTACAGATGTTATTAAAGATGAAAACGGAAATATTGTTGAAATTCTTGCAACATATGATCCAGAAACTAAATCAGGTTCAGGATTTGATGCTAGAAAGCCAAATGGTACTATCAACTATGTAGAAGCTACAACTGCAGTTCCTGCTGAATTTAGATTATTTGAATCTTTACTTGCTCCAGAAACTGAAGAAAATAAAGATTTAGACTTCATGGAACGTCTAAATCCAAATAGCTTAACAGTTATTAATGGATTTGTTGAAAGTGCATTAAAGGATACTAATGTAGGTGATCATTATCAATTCTTACGTGAAGGATTCTATGCTACAGACAAGGATTCAACAAGTGACAAAATTGTATTCAACAGAACTTGCGATTTGAAATCAAGTTTCGTTGCTAAATAAATTAAAATTTAAGCAGGGCAAAACCTGCTTTTTAAATGGAGGAAAAATATGCTTAAAGTTGTTGACTTAGGAATGCAATTTGGATCAAGAAAGTTATTTGAACATGTTAACCTAGATTTTGAAAATGGAAATTGTTATGGTGTTATTGGTGCTAATGGTGCTGGCAAATCTACATTTTTAAAGATTTTATCTGGAGAATATGAATCTACAAGTGGAAATCTTGTTCGTGATCCTAAAGAAAGAATGTCTATTTTACGTCAAAACCAAAATGAATTTGACAATGAAACAGTTATGAAAACTGTTTTACTTGGTAATAAGCGTTTAATCGAAGTAATGGATGAAAAAGATGCTTTATATGCTAAGGAAGACTTTACTGAAGAAGATGGTAATAGAGCTGCTGAACTTGAAGGTGAATTTGCCGAAATGAATGGTTGGGATGCTGAAAGTGATGCTGCTAAATTACTTGAAGGTTTAGGAATTTCTAGTGATATGCATTATTCACTTATGGGAGACCTAGATGCTAAAATTAAGATTAAAGTTTTACTTGCTCAAGCTTTATTTGGAAACCCAGATATTCTATTATTAGACGAACCTACTAATAACCTTGATTACAAGAGCTGTGAATGGTTAGAAAACTTCTTAATGGATTTCCCTAATACAGTAATTATTGTTTCCCATGACAGACACTTCTTAAATAATGTCTGCACACACATTTGTGATGTTGA
>JAEELC010000040.1 GCA_016288675.1 Acholeplasmatales bacterium
ATGAGTATGCAAAATTCTAATGCACAATGTGCGTTAAAAAATATTAAACGTCTTGAAAAAATGGATGAGTTTAAGGCAGGATATAAGAAAAGCTTAGTCGAAACTTATTATATGATGTATTATCTATTAAAAGATGATTATATTAGTGCAACATTATATTTTAATAAGATTAAAGATGTTTATGAAAATATAAAAAAGACTGTTTCAGGTCATGGAGCCTTTAATAGAAGTACTATATTTATTTCTATTGCGAGATATTTTGCAAAAACTGGAGATTTAAAAAACAGTATAAAATTTTATGATTATATATATGATCATATTGAATTCTTCACTGGAGAACGTATAAGAATTTTAGATGAAGCTTTGACTATTGCAATTGAATTAAAAGATATTGAAAAAATAGAAAAATATCATAACTTGTTTAAAACAATAGGTCAAAAAGCGTCATATTTAAGAGATTTAACTGATGAAAATGGGGAAGAAATACTTGTAAAGAGTTTAACAAGTATTTCTAGCTATCAAACTGTATTAGATAGTATTTATATTATTAATGAATTTTTACAACGTTTACTTAAGGCTAATACTTATCCAGCTATTGAGGATGAATTTAAAGCCCTTTGTGATAAATTTGAAAGTGGTGCTAAAGCTAAGATTATTTTTATAAAAAATAATAAATATTATGTTAATGAATTTAATAAGCTTATACCAGTATTAGATATTGGATTTAACCAATTTAATAATGTTTTGTATACCAAGTTGCCTACTATTATGTCTGTTTTTTACAAAGGCTATAACTATATTATGCCTGTAAAAATTAATAATGAAGTTAAAGCATATGTATTATTTAATAATAAATTAAAAAATTCAGTTGATGGTTCAACACGTGCGCTTGCTTATGAGGCTACACGAACACTTGCAAATGCTATTATTCAAGTAGAGCGTTATAATAAGCTTGATGAAAAATCATTGACAGATCCACTAACAAATCTTTATAATAGATACGCACTTAAAGAATTATTAGAAGATTATGAATTTGATAAGCCATTATACTTAATTGAATTTGACTTAGATGATTTTAAAAAAATTAATGATACATATGGTCATCCTGCAGGTGACTATGTTCTTCAAGAATTAAGTAAGAAATTTTTAAATATCTTTTCAAGAAACGAAATCTTTAGATTTGGTGGAGAAGAATTCTTAGCTTTAACTTATTTTGATAGAGAAGAAATAAATAATAAACTAAATAATTTAGAAACTGAATTAAAAAATACACCATTTATATTTGAAAACCAAAAAATATTTGTAACTTTAAGCTATGGTGGAGTGCAATTAAACAAGAAACAAGAATTCATTCTTGCTTATGAAAATGCTGATAAGCTTTTATATAAGATTAAGAATGAGGGAAAGGGCAAAGGGATTATATTAGAGGAGTAATATATGACACAAGATCAAATCAAAAT
This sequence comes from Acholeplasmatales bacterium, assembly GCA_016288675.1. Lineage (GTDB taxonomy): Bacteria > Bacillota_I > Bacilli_A > Acholeplasmatales > Anaeroplasmataceae > JAEELC01. The sequence continues at coordinate 1,461 of JAEELC010000040.1, forward strand.
TCTTGCAAACGTACTTAATGGTATTGGTTTATTCTTCGTAGCTTTATCAATGGCTTTTAAAAAGAAGAATTCTAATATTATTTGTCAATCCGCAAATCAAGTATTTAGCGGAGCTTGCTATTTAATTTCATTCTTATTATTAAAGAATCAAACGTTATCTACTTTTATGGTATGTTGCGTAACATTAGTAATGAATTTCTTCATTTTATACAATATTCAAAACAAGGCTACTAGTATTATTTTTGCAAGTCTTACATTTATTTTAGGTATTGCAGGTGTAATTATTGGTACAACTGATGCTAGCTTTGCTGAAAAATCTCATGATGTTCAAATTTTATCAGTAACTATGGCAACACTTCCTATTATTGGTACTACACTTTATAACATCACTGCATTATCAAAAAAGATGCCTCTTTTAATTATGAGAAGTGCTTTTGCATTCTCATGTGTTCTATGGGCAATCTTCTCATTCTATAATGAGCTTCCTGTTGCTGGATGGTTTAATATTGCATCTGTTGTTATTAATGTAATTGGTACAATTATGATGTGGAAAAAGCTAAAACTTGAATTTAAGAAAAATGATTCAAATCAAGTTACAGAAATTAATGAATAAGAGTGAAAATTCACTCTTATTTTTTTCTTTTATTACAAATTAAATAATAAATCTCTTGATTTAGTTATAGTAAAATGATATGAACGAATGCCGAATTTAATTTTGTATAAAAATATTTGTAATTTATAATATAATAAATTTAGTGAGGTGTTTATTTATGGAAAATAAAAATGATTACAAATGGGATTTAAGTGCTTTATACCCTTCTTATGAATCTAAGGAATATAAAGCTGCAATTTTAGATTTTAATGAAACAATTAAAAAAATTGATGAATGTGCTAAAAAATTAGATGCTAAAAATGCTGTAAAATGCTTAGAAGAATATATTAGCTTATCAGAACATTTAAATTGTCTTGCTGAACCTTTAATTAATTTCTCAAGCCTTCAAAGCGAAGCTGATGTTAATAATACATTGGCTCAAACTGAATTATCAAAGTTATTTTTAAAACTTCAAGACACAGTTACTGCTGATGTTTTATATTCAAAATTTATTAAGAAAGTTAATGTTGAAGATGTTTGTAATGCTTCTCCATTACTTGCAAAATATAAATGGAATTTATTAAATGATAAGGCTAGCGCTAAGCATCGCTTATCAGATAAAGAAGAATTAATTATGGCTAAATATGATCTTGTTGCAGGTTCTGCATGGTCTGATTTACAATCTAAGTTAACTAGTAAATTAATGATTAATGTTAAAGGATTTGATCACGCTATGCCACTTGCTGAAGTAAGAAACTTAGCTTATTCAAATGATGAATCTGTTCGTAAGAATTGCTATGAAGCTGAACTAGATGCATATAAAAATGTTGAAGATAGCGTTGCGATGGCGTTAAATAACATTAAGCGTCAAGCTAATATTAATGTTGAACTTCGTGGCTACAAGTCAGTTCTTGATATGACTTGTCAAAAAGGTCATATGAAAGAAAAGACACTAAACGCACTTATTAGTGCTATTGAACAAGAATTACCTAAATTACGTGAATATTTTAAATTGAAGGCTAAAGCTTTAGGCCATAAGAATGGACTTCCATTTTATGATTTATTTGCGCCAATGGGTAAGCTTACAAAAAGCTACACATTAGATGAAGCTCGTGACTTAATTTTAGATGTATATGGTTCTTTCTCTAAAGAAATGGCAGATAGTGCCAAACGTGCATTTGATAATAATTGGATTGATTTTTATCCTCGTGAAGGTAAAGTTGGTGGAGCATTCTGCTCATATCAACCTACTTTAAAAGAAGCTCGTGTTTTAACTAATTTTACAGGTTCTTTATCTGATGTTCAAACACTTGCTCATGAATTAGGTCATGCATATCATGGCTATGTAATGAGTTATAATCCACCACTTCAATGGGATCATCCAATGCAATTAGCTGAAACAGCTTCAACATTTAATCAATTATTAATGACTAAAAAGATGCTTGCTGATTTTACTGATCCTGAAGAAAAACTTACTTTAATTGAATATGGTCTTGAAGAAGATACTCAAGTTGTAGTAGATATTTTATGTCGTTTCTTATTTGAAAAGAAGGTTGTTGAAACTCCACTTGAGCAACCTTTATCAGCTGATGATATGAAGAAGATGATGCTTGAGGCTCAGGATGAATCTTATGGGGACGGACTTGATCCTAATTATAAGCATCCATATATGTGGTTATGTAAGGGACACTATTATAGTGCAGGCTTAAACTTCTATAACTGGCCATATGCATTTGGTATGCTATATGCCAGAGGCTTATATG
>JAEELC010000041.1 GCA_016288675.1 Acholeplasmatales bacterium
TAATATATCTCGTAACAATAAAATGTCCAAGTTTCAATTTATTATTTTAATCTGCTTAAATCTAATGGAGAGTTTCATCTCGTATAAAGCAAACGAAAATAGATATAAATATTAGTTTCTCAATTTGATACGGTAATTCATACTCTAAATTCTCAAATAAGGCATTTAGAAACAACTTTAGATGAAATAGTTGAAATAGCAAAGAAATTACCTAATTATGAAATTAATACTTGATTTTCTTTATCTAATTTTTTGTTATTAAATCATATAAAGTTTGATGAATATTATATTTCTTTAGGGTATCTTCTACTAATTTTAATGATTCTTCTTTTTTATTTTCATTCTTCTTTATAGCTCTAATAAGAATATTTTTAGGAGTTTGTGCAAAATCAATAAACTCAATCATTGATACATCATAACCTTCATATTCTAAAATATTAGCTCTAATAGAATCAGTAATGATTGCACCTAATCTATCTTTAACTAAACCATATTTAGTAATTAAAGGATCACTAGATTTATCTAATTGAAGATTAATTTCATGCTGACAGCATGGAACTGATAATAAATATTTAGTCTTAAGCATAATTGCATGATACATTGCAAAATCAGTAGCAGTATCACAGGCATGAAGTGTAATAATCATATCACAGTATTCTTTAGGTTGATATAATGAGATATCTCCTATTTCAAAAGATAGATTTTCATAATTATATTTCTTTGCAATTTCATTGCAATGCTTAATAACATCTTCTTTTAAATCAAGGCCAGTCATAACTGCCTTGATTTTTTTAACATATGTTAAATAGTAATAAACAATAAATGTTAAATAACTCTTACCACAACCAAAATCAATAATATTAATACTATCTTTATTAAAATCCTTTAAGGCGTCTTCAATAATACTTAAGAAACGATTGATTTGCTTAAACTTATCATAATAAGCTTTAACAACCTTTCCTTCCTTAGTCATAACACCTAAATCAATAAGTGGAGGTATAATCATGCCTTCACTTAATAAATAAGTTTTTTCTTTATTATTATTTAATACAACAAAAGATTCGTTATTCTTTTTCTTATTAGTTAATAAATGCCCCTTAGAAGTCATTCTATAACCATAAGTATAATCTTGAGTCATAACTTGTGCTTGAGTAAAATAAGTATTAAATGTATTTTCTAAATATGAATCTAATTCATTAAAATCAACATTAAAGTGGAATGCTTGTTTATCTGTAAATAATTCAAATTGCATTACTTCCTTGCCTGAAACATTAATACGTTTAGCAACACCTTTATTATATTTACTAGTTTTCTTAGGAGCACTTAGGATAATCTTATATACATCATTTAAATTAACATTATCAAACATAAAACAACCTCTCAAAAAAAGAAAAGTGGCTTAGCCACTATTCTTCACTTCCTGTTTTATTTTCAAAGTAAATTCTTTCGCGTTCTGATAATTGAGCACGAGCTTGTTCATACTTCTTCTTGTTTAATACAGGGATTAAGAAATAAATACCGATAGATGCAACGATAATAACTAAAATGATTGCAAAGAAAATGATATCTATAGATTTTAATGTATTCATATTAAACACCTCTTTAAGTAAATTTATTATAATATATTTCAAATCTTATATCAAGCAATCTAAACTTGATTTAATGAAAAAAGACATAAAAAAAATGCTAGTAGTTTTAAAACTCCTAGCAAAGAAAAAGAAAAAGAAAAGATTTACAGGAAGTATTCACAGTGTTAAAAATGTGAATACGCTAATAATTATACGCATTTTTTTATTTAATGCAATAGTTATTTTCAAATTTCTTGTAAGAAAACGTTTACACTTTCAGCATAAAAAAAATCGCTTCGAAAAAGCGACATTTTTAGCTTAATTAAGGCATTTTTTGACATTATTTATCCTTATATTCACCATTTTGGTCATATAATCCTTTGAATGCAATTTGAGCTAATTTAATAGGACTATACTTACCAGAATTAGCACCTGAATAATAAGAACGAGATGAATCAAATTCAATAGTCTTATTCTTAAATACATATAAAGCTGGAGAAATTGATAAATCAGAAATACCAAGCTTTTCTTGGTATTTCTTTTGATCCTTTTCAGAAACAGAGCTTGAATCTACCCAATAAATTTTTTCAATACCATATTGAATAGCTTGTTCGTTATAAACTCTGATTGCAGCTTGGCTTGATGAAGAATCATGACTTCCAAAGAATACATATAAAGTATCTTCTTCATTTTGCTTATTAACCTTTTTAGAAATCTTTGATAAATTTATTTTTTCTACAATATGATCTTTTCCTAAATATTCCACTGTTGAGCTCTTCCAATATGTATATACATTAGCACGAGACATAGCACAGCTAGTTAATCCAAATGTAAATACAACAAGTAAAGCTACTAAAATCTTCTTTAAATATCTTTTCATTTTTAAATCCTCCTTAAAGGAATAACTAAATTAATTATAACTAAAATTAGTATCATTTACAAGGTTTGTTTAATTAAGGGTAAAAAAAAGATGTTTATAACAAAAGCTATAAACACCCTTAGTTATTTAACATAATCAAATAAGTCTAATAAATCATCTACTAATTTATCATTAACCTTAGATAAACGTTCTTTACTTTGATGTCCTTTAGTATAAGATATAACATTTATACCCATCTTTCTAGCAACTTCACAATCATGATCAGTATCACCAATCATATAGCATTGATTTCTATCAAGATTATAATTGTTAATATAATCTAAACCAATTTGAACCTTACTTGATGCGTAAATATTATCTATACCAAGTACAGCATTAAAATATTTAAGTAATCCAAAATGTTCTAATTGCTCAGTAACATTTTTCTTTTCACTTGCAGTAAGTAATACTACATTATATCCAAGATCTTGTGCACGCTTTAATGTTTCAATAGCATGAACATGAAGTGGACATGAAAGGCTTGGGCGTTGATATAATTCAATGAATTCTTTAGATAATTCTTTAAAATCATCCCTACTAAAATCAAATCCTGCCTTTTCATAATATTCTTGAATAGGGAATCCAAAAATATCTAAATATTTTTCACGTGTTACAATATTATATCCATTTTCAGAAAGCATCTTATTTAAGATATTTAGACATAAATCTAAATCATCAATGATTGTACCATTAAAATCAAAGAAGATTGTTTTATTTGAAACTTGTTGGCTAAGCATTTTCTTTTCCTCACTTATAATTTCATCAATTAAATTAGTTGGTTCTAGTAATTTAGCACTAGAGCCAAAGTATAGCACAAAAGCCTTAACATTTTCAAGTCCTCTCATGTTACACTCTAATATCGTATGCATACTATCAAGTACTTCTACTCTTTGATTATCCCCATAAATACGTTCGCCAACCACACTATTATAAGGACTAGTTAATATTAATTTAATATGATAAAGTTTACCCGCACGAGTCATACCATAGCTATTTAAATAATCACGAACATTAAATGTAATTAAAGGAGAATAATGATCATTTAATAATTTTATATTCTCTATTCTATTAAGCTTATAATAATATGGCTTTTGGCTTAAGGTATGATTTGATTTATTTTCAATAAATCCTAATACATACCATCCTAAATTATAATTATATAAAGTATATGGATGGAAAATATATTCTTGTGTTTTTCCATTAGCTGAATTATATTCCATTAACACCTTAACCTTTTTCTTAATAGCTTCATCTAAAATGTTATAACGCATTTCAAGTTCTTCTTTAGGCATTTTTAAAGGAAAACGTTCAATAATTAAATTACTAGTTTCATTTTTAGTAACCTTATTAAGTAATATTTTCCCTACAGCATTACTAAATTCTTTTTCATGTAAAAATGATTTTGATTTATGAAGCATATGACAAGCTTCTTGCAAAGAAGCTTTTTCTTCTTCTGTTAATTTAGCAGATGGTAGCATTTCTGATTTATCAATAGAATATCCACCAAATTTACCTGGTGTAACAGTGATATGATATCCACAAGCTTCAAGTTCATTTTTATATTCAACTATATTTCTTTCATTAGTATCAAGTAATACAGCAAGTTCACCTTTAGAAATAATATCATATGAATTTAATATTCTAAGCATACTTAAACACATACTAGTTTTTGACATATAAATCACCTGTTTAAATTATACCATATAAAATAACAAAAAAACTAATGCGCAGGCATTAGTTTTTCTACTTATTCTATATAGTCATCGCTATCTTCTATTACACCAATATTAGATACTTCTTTAAATTTCTTTTCATTCTTTAATCCATTATACACAGGTAAAAATAATGCTGTAGCAAGAATTATTGTTAAAACGCCTGTAATTAAATTAGAAGGTATTTTAGATACACTTTCTAAATATGCTGTATAAAAATTAGATGTTGCAATACCATTAAATAAAATACGTATAAAGAATTCAAGAAGTGTATTAACAACTACACCTAAAGTTGTTACTGTTAAAACAGAAACATTTATATCAGATAATTTAAATGAAAATGCAGATGCAACAGTTAATAATACTGCAAAAACAGATGCAAATATTGGTACCAATACTGACATTTTAACTGGGTTCTTATATCCTATATCAAATAACGCATTAGCATCCTTGTAATTATTCGCATTTGCAAATAATACAATAGTAACAATACTTAATATGATAAATATAGCTGTAGTTGAGTATAAAACAATTCTTGTTGTTTTATTACGCTTAATGAATAATCTAAATAAAACACCAACAACAAGACCAAATATAAATTTAACAATAAGTGTACGTACAACAGTAGTTGTAGGAAAACCTAAAGCGATATCATTAAACATCATACCAAGTCCACCACTTGCTCCACCAACAAGTCCACCAAATAATAGTGCAGCTACAACAAGCACAAAATTACCCAAATGAACTTTAGCTCCTGTAGGAAGTGGTACAGATACAAATGTAAGAGAAAATGATAGAGCTGTAAATATTGCAGTTAATACAATTTTAAATAATAATTTATTAGTTTTAGTCATAACAAATATCCTTTCCAAATATTAAAGTTTACTGTATACTATTATATATAAAACTGGTATTAAAAAAATAACCAGTTTAATAATATTTTCAGGTACCAGAGATTATGAATAACTTTAACTTTAATTTAAATAATAATTCTCCATTATATCTTCAAATATATAATGGTATAAAAAATAATATTATTAATAATACATTTAAATATAATGATAAATTACCTTCTAAAAGAAAATACGCTCTTGATTTAAATGTATCTATTAATACTATTATGAATGCATATAATATGCTGCTTGAAGAAGGATATATTTATTCTGTTAATAAATCAGGATATTTTATTAATAATATTAATATAATTAATAAACCTAAAGAAATAAAGATAATAGATTATAATTCCCATAATTATAAATATGATTTAACATGCGAAAATACTAAAGATTTCCCTATTAGTGTTTTTAATAAGATAACACGTGAAATTATTAATGAATCAAATTTCTTAGTACGTTCTCCTTTTAGTGGAAATATTGAATTAAAAAGCGTAATTAAAGAAATGTTATATGAAAAAAAGAATATGATAGTATCAACAAATCAAATATTTATCTCAAATGGTGGTAAATCTTTAATTAATCATATTATTAGATTCTTAAATGTAGATAAAATAGCTGTTGAAGAGCCAGGATTCTATAATTCAAATAATTTTAATGTAGAAACATGCTATATCAATGTGGATAACGAAGGAATTATGCTAGAAAAGTTAAAAGAATCAAATGCTAAGCTCTCAATTGTAACAAGCTGTTCAGAATTCCCACTTGGAATAAAGATGAGCATGAAAAGAAAAAATGATATAGCTAATTATTTAACATCACATAATAGCTATATCATAGAAGACGCATTTGATTCTTCCTTTAGAAATCAAGGCATTTTTTCCACACCTTTATTTAATTTGAGTCATAATGTTATCTACATTGAATCATTTTCAAGAACTATGTTTCCAGGTCTAAATATAACATTTATGGTATTACCTAATCATTTAGTAGATGATTTTAACAAATATTATTCTACATTTGGCGCAAGCGTTTCTACTATAGATCAATTAGTTCTAGCACGTTTCATTAAAGATAATTATTACGATAGACATATAAATAAGCTTAGAATTAATTTTTTAAATATAAAAAAAGAACTTAAAAATAAATTATTAAGTTCTAATAAAATTATATCTATTAATGATTTAAATTATTCTTCTATCATTATTAATTATAAATCTAATAAGAATGAGAAAGAAATTAAAGAATATTTTAATAATCATAATATTAAAATTAATTTTTTATCATCCTTTTCTCATATTAAAAATTATGATAATTATCTAATAATTGGTTTTACTAACATAGATAAAAATAATTTAATGATTATTATTGATGATTTCTTAAATTATTTATAAAAAATAGAGCAATGACAACATTGCTCTATTTTGTTAATAATTTATACATATAATCAATTGCAAAGCGCGCGGCAGCTCTACGGTTTTTATTTCTATCGTTATAATTAAATACTTTTCTTACTGTATATACTTTATCATTTATCTTAAATCCGAAGCAAACACAGCCAACAGGAGTATTTTCACTTCCACCAGTAGGACCGGCTACACCAGTAGCTGATATTCCAATTTGAGCACCAGCTTTAATTCCTGCCTTAAGTGCCATATCATAAGCCACTTCTTGACTTACTACACCATATTTATCAATAAGGTTTTTATCTACTCCTACAAGGTTTACTTTTGATGATATTGCATATGTAACATATGCTTCATCTAATACAGCTGATGAACCTGATACTTCAACAAGTGTAGAGGCTATTAAACCTCCTGTTAAACTTTCACATGTAGTAATATGCAAATTATGTTCTATTAGGTATTCTACTAATTCTTTATTTTTCATACTTTTCCTCTTTTAAAGGTAAATTTTCTTTTAAATATTTATATATATTACTAGATAATTCTATTTCAGTATAATCATTAAGTTTAATTATTAACATACTTGGATTATCTAATTTAGTATTTTCAATATTTAAATGAGGTGATTCAATATCACCTTTTAAGCAATAGCTTAAAATATCAGTTATCTTAATTTCAATCTTATTTAAATCTATAACACGATCTGTCATTACCTTTAAATAATCTTTACCTATATTATATTTAGTTGTACGTAAAGGATCTTCTGCAATAATAAACTTATATCCATTTGTAAGTAATATAGCTTCACTTGTTCTAAATTTATTAGCAGCAGTTTCTTTAATCAAAATACTTTCTTTAGTATATCCTTCATAATCCATAAATATTTCATCATATTCTTTTTTTAATGAATTATTATATTCTATTCTTCTTTTTTCAAAAGGTAGAATTGAAAAGAATATATATATTAACGCACTTAAGAAAACAGATAATATATATAATCCTATATTTTTATTATCAAATATTAAAATAAGAATTAATGAAATAATTAAAACTAAAAATGAAGAAATAATTTTTCTTTTAAGAAGGAATTTTTTATTATAACCAAGATATATAGAAAGTAAATATATATCTTGGTTATCAAATTCAAATTCCTCATCAATCATATA
>JAEELC010000042.1 GCA_016288675.1 Acholeplasmatales bacterium
ATTTATTACAATTCTTAACTTTCATAATAAACCTCCTTGTGTTTTAAGAATTGTAAGATTGATCAATATAATTATAACTTATTTTTTGATTGGAATAAAAATATTATCGTTTTCTTTAATTTGTCATATAACAATAAAAAATAGTGTATGTATAAAATTTATTTCTTTTTTATTAAATGTGATATAATATAGGTTTTTTACTATTATTAATTCTATTAATTTATTAATAGATTAAATTATGATATAATCAAATACGTGAGGAGGTATATTAAAATGAATATGCCAAATAAATTAACGCTATTGCGTGTTATTTTAGTTCCTGTAATGATTATTATTTCAGTAATTCCATTCTTAAATGATAATTTTATTGGTTCTACTAGCTTAACAATAGCTAATCTTATAAATTTAATTATTTTCTGTGTAGCATCTGCTACAGATTTCTTAGACGGACATCTAGCTCGTAAATATAATCAAGTTACTACATTCGGTAAGTTTGCTGACCCTCTTGCTGATAAGATGCTTGTAATTACATCATTATTACTATTAATGAGTGATTATTTACAAAATAGTGCAGCTAATGATTTTAGAGCAATTGTTCCAGCTTGGGCAGTTTCTATTATTGTTATTCGTGAGCTTATGGTTTCAGGTATTCGTTTAGTAGCTGCTGAACGTGGTGAAGTTATTGCGGCTGGTTGGAGTGGTAAGGTAAAGACTGCGTTTACAATGGTAACTATTATTTTATGCTTCTTATGCGGAGCATTTGAAGCTAAAGCTTTTGTAATCGTTTGTCAAATTGCTCTATACATTTCTGTAGCCTTAACTATTTATAGTGGCGCTGTTTATTTATTTAGATCAAGAAAATTAATTTTTGAATCAATCTAAAAAATAAATTAAGAAATTGAAAAGATTTTAAACTATGTAATAGTGGAGGTGCTTTTATGAATGATAGACAAGAAGCTTTACAAGAAGCGTTAAAACAAATTGAAAAGCAATATGGTAAAGGATCAGTAATGCGTCTTGGTGATGAAGCTGATAGACACATTGAAGTTATTTCATCTGGTTCAATTAGCCTTGATAACGCACTTGGTGTTGGTGGATATCCTAAGGGAAGAATTATTGAAATTTATGGACCTGAATCTTCAGGTAAGACTACATTTGCACTTCATGCAATTGCTGCAGCTCAAAAAGAAGGTGGATTTGCAGCATTTATTGATGCTGAACATGCATTAGACCCTGTATATGCTAAAAATTTGGGCGTAGATATTGATAATCTTATTTTATCTCAACCAGATTCTGGTGAACAAGCTTTAGAAATTGCTGAATCACTAATTCGTTCAGGTTCTATTGATGTACTTGTTGTAGACTCTGTTGCTGCACTTGTTCCAGAAGCTGAATTAAACGGTGATATGGGTGATAATCATGTTGGTTTACATGCACGTTTAATGAGTCAAGCAATGAGAAAACTTGCAGGTATTATCAATAAAACTAATTGTGTTGCAATATTTATTAATCAAATTCGTGAAAAGGTTGGAGTAATGTTTGGCAACCCTGAAACTACTACAGGAGGTAGAGCCTTAAAGTTCTATGCTTCAGTACGTATGGAAATTCGTCGTGGTGAACAAATTAAAGATGGCACTGATGTTGTCGGTAATCTTACAAATATTAAAGTTGTTAAGAATAAGGTAGCTCCACCATTTAAGTCTTGCTCAGTAGATATTATTTACGGTAAAGGAATTAGCCATACTGGAGAATTAGTAGATCTTGGTTCAGGCCTTGATATTATTGAAAAATCTGGTGCTTGGTATTCTTATAATGGCGAAAAGATTGGTCAAGGTAGAGAAAAGACTAAGCAATTCTTAGAGGATAATAAAGAACTTGCAGCAGAAATCGAAAATAAGATTCGTGAACAATTAAGTCTTTATAAGTAAAAAAAATACTGATTGGGAAATTCCAATCAGTATTTTTTTATGCTCTTAAAACTGTAACAATAACATCGTTGAAGTCATAAGATAATACAACTTCTTTATCCTCGATTTGACCAGATTCATTAGTATATTTATAGTTCATATAAACATAAATATCAGGTTTATTAGTTACCTTCTTAGTGAATCCCCAACCATTTTTATTTTCATAATCTAGAGAAATAGTAGATGTACTTGATTTTTCTGATTTAGTTAGGCTACCAACTTCTTTTGTAGATGTTGTACTTGTATAATCAGTCCAATAATCAGCTGCAACAACTTTTAAGTTTAGATTTGTAGTAGATGTGCTAGTGTTGTCTTGGAAAGTTGCTTTCCATGTTAAGCTTCCTTTATTTTCTGATGTAGCTTCTTTATATGTTGAAATTTCAAAATCAATCTTGAAATCATTGAACTTTGAAGGTTCTACATAATTAATTTTTTCTACTTCGAATTTTTCTTTTAAGTTTGGAGTAATTCTATTTACCATAAATCCATTTACAGTGTAAATTAGTAAGGCAATTATAGGTAATAGAATTATGATTGTAAGAAATAAAATCTTACGAGAAACAATGTATTTGTCAGTACGCTTTTCTTTTTTCATATATTCACCCTTATAATATTATTTGCACTAACTTTAATTAAAATTAGTGATTTATCATATTTATATTTTAATTATATCACAAGAATTTAAATATTATAAAAATTTAAGCGACTTTTTTTATGATTTATTAAACTTCTTGCCGATTTCTTTAATTGACTATATTTGTCTAAAATTGTATAATTTACTTGTAGTTTATTAAAAATTACAAGGTAGTTTAAAGATATATAGGTTATGGTGGATAATTTTATATATTTAAAGATAATTAGGCAGAGGTGATATAATGGAAATTTTTATTTATATCCTTTGTGCTTTGATAGGAATAGCATTAGGTGTTGCTGCTGGATTCTATATCGCTAAAGCTTTAGCTAAGAAAGCTGAAAAAGATAGCGGAAATCAAGCTAAGAAAATTCTCGAAGATGCTAACGAGCAAGCAATTGCACTTAAGAATAAGGCCATTCAAGAGGGAAAAGAAGAAATTAATAATTTAAAGATTGAGGCAGAAAAAGACATTAAAGATCGCAAGAGCGTTGTTGTTGAGCTTGAAAATAAGCTTGATTTACGTGAGGATACTTTAGACCGTCGTTCAACAAACCTAGATCGTAGAGAAGAATTATTAAACGAGAAGGAATCTAAGATTGATGAAAAGAAATCTGAAGTGGAAAATCTTAATATCAAAGTTCAAGAGGTAATGAAGGAGCAAGAACAAAAGCTAGTTCAAATTTCAGGATTAAAGCCTGAAGAAGCACGTGAAATTATTCTAAAGCGTGTACGTGAGAACATGAGCAATGAAATTGCAACTTACATTAAGGATGAAGAAACTAAAGCTCAAAATGAAGCAAAATCTAAAGCTCGTAATATTTTAAGCTTAGCTATTCAAAAATATGCTGGTGAAACTATCAGCGAAACAACTGCTACTACAGTGTCTCTCCCACAAGATGATACTAAGGGTAGAATTATTGGTCGTGAAGGTAGAAACATTCGTACAATTGAATCTTTAACAGGAGTAGATTTAATTGTTGATGATACACCAGATGCAGTAGTTATTTCATCTTTTGATCCTATCAGAAGAGAAATTGCTAAAAAAGCTTTAGAAATACTTGTTTCAGATGGAAGAATTCATCCAGCACGTATTGAAGAAGTTGTTGAAAGATGTAGAACTGAAGTCGAAATGGATATCCGTGAAAAAGGTGAAGAAGCTGTATTCAAGGCACAAATTGGTAAGATTCATCCAGACTTAGTTAAATTATTAGGTAGACTATATTACCGTACAAGTTATGGTCAGAATGTATTACAACATTCTTTAGAAGCATCATTCCTTGCAGGAAAGATGGCTGCAGAACTTGGAGAAAATGAAGCATTAGCACGTCGTGCTGGTTTACTTCATGATATTGGTAAAGCTGTAGACCATGAAATTGAAGGTTCACATGTTGAAATTGGTGTGGAACTTGCTAAGAAGTATCATGAACCAAAAGAAGTAATTGATGCAATCGCAAGCCACCATGAAGATGTTGCACCTAAGAGTGTTATTGCAGTTCTTGTAGCTGCAGCTGACGCATTATCAAGTGCTCGTCCTGGTGCTCGTAGTGATTCTCTAGAAAATTACATTAAACGTTTAGAAGATCTTGAGGACATTGCTAACTCAGTTAAAGGTGTTTCATCAAGCTATGCTATTCAAGCAGGTCGTGAAATCCGTGTCATGGTAAATCCTGATATGGTAGATGATTTATCGACATTTAAGATTGCTCGTGAAATCAAGGAACAAATTGAAGCTAAACTTCAATTTCCAGGTACTATTAAAGTTACTGTTATCCGTGAAACTAGAGCTTCTGATGTTGCAAAGTAATAATATTATGCACACACAAAAATTATTGTGTGTGCATTTATTGTCTTTTTAGAAAGTGTGAATAAATGAATATTTTATATATTGGAGATTTATTTGGGAGTGATTCAGTTACATATTTAGAAAAGAATTTGAATCGCATTAAGCAAGAATATAAAATTAATCTTGTTTGTGCTAATGCTGAAAATGTAACTCAAGGTAAGGGATTAGCTTTAAGACATTATAATAGATTGAAGAAGTTAGGTATTTCTTGCTTTTCTATGGGTAATCATACATTTTCAAATAGTGAAATCTTCGATTATATTGAAGATTCAAATGTAATAAGACCTGCTAATATTCCAGGTGATATTGGTAAAGGATATTTCTTGATCAATTATAATGGTAAGAAAATTTGCGTAATTAATTTAATGGGTAGAGTATTTGTTACACAATCACTAGATTGCCCTTTTAAAACCTTAGATCATATTTTAGAAACTGTTAATGCTGATTATTACATTGTTGACTTCCATGCAGAAGCAACAAGTGAAAAAATTGCTCTTGGTTTAGATTTTGATGGAAAAGTAGATGCAGTAGTTGGAACTCATACTCATGTGCAAACTGCAGATGAAAGAGTACTAGACAAGAATACATTATATATTACTGATATTGGTATGACTGGACCATTAAATGGTGTTATTGGTAACTCTAAAAAAGATATTATTGAAAGATTTAGAACAGGTATTTACAGTCGTGCTGGTATTGAAACAGGCGATTTCCAATTTAATGCTGTTGTATTATCAATTGGAGATACAAAGCCTTCAATCAAACGTATTCACGAGGTTGTCAAAAATTTTAACTAGTTGTTGAATAAAAATTTAAAATAGATTATACTAACAAAGGTGATTTTTATGAAAAAAGTAAATACAATTGCTCTTCCTGATTTAAAGAAAGCAAGAAATCGTCGTAAAGAAGAAACTAAAACAATTCTTTTCGATATGAACAATGAATATAAAACATTAGGTAATGGTAAGACATATGCAGTTATGACTTATGGTTGCCAAGGAAATGAAGCAGATAGTGAAGTTATCTCAGGTATTTTAACTAACATGGGATATACTAAAGCTGAAGAACCTTTAAAGGCTGATGTTATCATTTTAAATACTTGTGCTATTCGTGCAAACGCTGAGGATAGAATTTGGGGTGTTTTAGGACAACTTAAAGGTGCTAAGCGTGAAAAGCCAGATATGACTATTTGTATTTGTGGTTGCATGCCTCAAGAAGAAAATGCTACACAAAAATTCTTAGAAACTTATCCACATGTAGACATTGTATTTGGTACTCACAATATCAATTCTTTACCACAATTAATTGCTAAGAAATATGATTCTGGTAAAAAAGTTGTTGAAGTATTAAGTGAACAAGGTGGAATTCTTGAAGCTGCTCCAAAGATTCGTGTAAGCAAATATAAAGCTTGGGTTAACGTTATGTTTGGTTGCGATGAATTCTGTACATATTGCATTGTACCTTATACTCGTGGTAAGGAACGTAGTCGTGCTAAAGAAGATATTATTAAAGAAGTAGAACAACTTGTTAAAGAAGGTTATCAAGAAGTTACATTATTAGGTCAAAATGTAAATGCTTATGGTAAGGATAGATATACAGATTATTCTTTCGGTAATCTATTATTTGATCTTGATAAGACCGGTATTGCACGTATTAGATATACTACTAGCCATCCTAGAGATTTCGATGATTTAACAATTCGTGCTCATGCTGAATGTAAATCAGTTATGCCTCATTTACATTTACCTGTACAATCAGGTGATGATGAGGTTTTACGCCGCATGAACCGTAAATATACTCATGCTGAATATATGGAAAAGGTTAATAAATTAAAGGCTGCACGTCCTGATATTGCTATCACTACTGATATTATTGTTGCATTCCCAGGAGAAACTGAAGAACAATTTAAGCATACATTAGATTTAGTTGATGAAGTTAAATATGATGGAGCTTATACATTTATCTTCTCACCACGTGAAGGTACTCCAGCATATTCATATGAAAATACATTAACTGAAGAAGAAAAGAAAAATCGTCTTCAAACTTTAATTGATAAAGTTAATTCATATTATTTAAAGGGTAATGAACGCTTTGTTGGAACTGTTCAACCAGTTTTAGTTGATGGTCCATCAAAGAATGGTGATGATATGTTATGTGGATATACCCCTCATAATAAACTTTGCCATTTCAAATCTAACAATCCTGATTTAATTGGTAAGATTGTTAATGTTAAGATTACTGAAGCATTCTCATGGTTTGTAATTGGTGAGCTTTGTGATTAATTTAGATAATCTTGATTCATATTTTGAAAATGATTCAAATCTAAAAAGGCTTCATGAACTTGAAATATTCTTTGATAATAATTCTGATGTCAAAGAACTTATTAAGCGTAAGCAACATATATCTAAAGAGCTTGTTAACGCACGTATTCTTAACTTAAAAGAAACATGTGCCTCATACAAAAAAGAATATGATGAAATTAATCAAGAAATTTCAGAATATCCTCTTTTAGAAGAATATCTAGAATTACTTGATATTTATCATAATGAATATTTGGATATAATTTCATATCTAGAAAATACGATTAATAAAAAATTAGAAGCTTAATTTAAGCATATTAAAATTTATTGTGTTATAAGAAGTGATAAGTTAAACGACTTATCACTTTTTTTATTTTTAAGTTAGAAAATAAGTGATATTTTAAATAATGACTAGTTACAGAGGCGAATTATATCGTAATTCGCCTTTTTTCGTCATTTTTCCTTGTGATTTTAATTAACCTAAATTATAATAAAAATATATTAAAAGATTTAAGATAGGTGAGTATTATGAAGAAAAAGATTATATTTGGATTGACTTTAGCTTTTGTGCCTTTAGCACTTTGTTCATGTGATAAAGATAAGGACAGTGAAATTATAAAAAATGTTTCATTTACTTATAATGAGGATGATATGACTGCCTCTATTAGCGGTGTATCATCACAAGAGAATGTGACTAAAATTATTATCCCTAGTGAGATTAAAAAGAATAAGAAAACATATAAGGTAACTGAGATAGCAGATAAAGCTTTTAAGAATGATAAGTATTTAGTATCAATCGAATTACCAGATACAATTACTCGTGTTGGAAGTGAGGCTTTTGCTCGTTGCACATTACTTCATTCTATTAATTTATCAAGTGCTACAACTATATCTTCATACGCTTTTGATGGCGATGTTAGACTTGTTAATGTTAATTTATCTGATTCATTAACATATTTAGGAAAAGGCGCATTTAGAAGCTGTACTTCTTTAGTTGGTCTTGAACTACCAGAAGGTGTAACTGAGCTTAGAGGTGAAACATTCTCAGGAGATACAAGTTTAAAATATATTACAGCTTCATCTTTACAAACAATATCAAATAAAGATTTTTATAATTGCAAAGCTTTAGCTAATGTATATTTTTCACAAAGTCAAACTGAACAAACTGTTGAAAATGATAATGATTATTATACTAAAGCTACAAAAGCTTATGAGTCTAATTTAAGTAAAGATGATTCAAATTATTACTTTGTATATGATATTTCAACTCTTACTGCGACAGTATCTGGATTTGTTAAAGATGAAATTAAATTAGATAATCTTCCAATAACTACAAACTATATGGGTAAAGAATTTGCAGTAGAAGGTATTTATGATTATTCTTTCTTAGGCTCATTAATTGAATCAATTGAATTACCAGATACATATAATCGTATAGGGCAATATGCATTTTCTAAATCAAACATTAAGAATGTAGAAATTAGTCATGTAGCAACAATTTCTCAATACGCATTTAGTGAATGTGAAAAGCTTGAAAGTGTTAAATTAGATGAAGATGTAGCCACAGTTGGTACATATTTATTTAATGAATGTACAAATCTATCTAAAGTTTCATTAGGTGGTAAAATTAATCAAGTAAGTTCTTGCATGTTTAAAGGATGTAAGAATTTAACTGATTTATATTTAAATACAAATGTATCTAAATTAAATAATGAAGCTTTTTCTAATTGTGATAAATTGAATAATATTTATTATCAATCTGATGAAGAATCATGGGACAAGTTATTATTAAATAGTGATACTAATGTAAAAGCGTATTTAGTTGATACATTAAAAGTAAATGTTACTTATAATGCTTCAGAAGATTTAATAAAGTAATATTATTAGGATGGCTGAGCCATCCTTTTTATATATTTGCTTAAATTAGCGTTAAATTAGATTAGTTTTCTTGTAAAAATAGCTATTTTA
>JAEELC010000043.1 GCA_016288675.1 Acholeplasmatales bacterium
CTATAAATGGATAAATGTATCATTGTATGCGAAGGCATACACGATGAAGAACGTATAAGAAAAGTATTCCATAATGCTTTTTGTATCACAACTAATGGTAGTGAAATTAGTGATGAAACCTTAAAGATGATTAAGGAATATTCAAAAGATTATAAGATTATTATCTTTACTGATCCTGATCAACCAGGAGAACGTATTAGACATAGAGTACTTGAAGTGGTACCTAATGCTTGCGAAGCATTTTTACCAAAAAAGATTTGTATTTCTAAAAATCATAAAAAGGTTGGTATTGAACATGCACCTTTATCTGATATTAAAGATGCTCTTGAAAACTATATCGATAAAGATGCTGTATTAGGTAGTTTAGAACTAAATGATTTATATGATTTAGGTTTAGTTGGTGCATCTAATTCAAGTATGTATAGAGCAAATATTAGTGCTAAATTAAATATTGGTAATCCTAATGCTAAAACATTTTTAAAGCGTGTTAATGCTCTTGGTATTACTAAAGAACAATTATTAAAAATGATAGGTGAAGTCAATGAGTAAAAATTTTACTGGTACAATGGAATCTATTACCCGTTTACTAAAAACTAATGACTTTTTCATTAAGAAAAAGTTTGGACAAAACTTTATAACTGATCAAAACGTACTTAAAGGAATTGTTGATGCAGCTGATATCGAAGACTGTGATGTTATTGAAATAGGACCAGGTTTAGGTTCTCTTACTGTTCACATTTTAGAAAAAGCGCATTCCTTAGTAAGCTATGAAATTGATAATGATTTAATTCCAATTTTAACTGATTTATTTAAAGATTATGATAACTTTACTCTTGTTAATCAAGATATTTTATCAGTTAATATTGATGAAGAAATAAAATCTCACTTTGATGGTAAACATAAGATTTGCTTAGTCGCAAATCTTCCATATTATATAACTACTCCAATTATATTAAAGCTATTAAGCGAAACTGATAAGATTCGCTCATATACAATGATGATGCAAGAAGAAGTAGCTGATAGAATTTGTTCAAAGCCATCTGTTAAAGATTACAATTCATTATCTGTTTGCATTCAATATCGTGCACATGCTAGTAAAGTATTACGTATAAGCCGTAATATCTTTATTCCTCGTCCTAATGTAGATAGTGCTGTTATAAGACTTGATTTATATGATGAATCTCCATATAAGACTAAATATGAAGAATATTTCTTTAAATTAATTCGTGATGCATTCTGTCAAAGAAGAAAGACTCTTGTTAACAACCTTAAACAAACAGGGTATGACAAGGAACGTGTTTTAGCATTCCTACATGAAAATAATTTTAATGATGCAGTAAGAAGTGAACAATTATCTGTACAAGATTTTGTTAAACTAACTGAATTTTTACAAGAGGCTTAATAATGATTAGAGAAAATGCTTACGCAAAGATTAATCTAGCTCTTGATGTATCAGAAACTCTTGTAGAAGGATATCATAATGTTAAAAATGTTATGGTACCAATTGAATTATGTGATAGATTAACGTTTGAGCATAATGAATCTGATATTGTATTACTTGATAATACACCAATCAAGATGACTGACAATTTAATATATAAGGCTGCAAAATTATTTTTAGATACATATAAGATTAAAAAGGGTGTTTTAATCACTTTAGAAAAAAATATTCCTTCAGAGGCTGGACTTGCAGGAGGTTCTGCAGATGCTGCTGCCACATTACGTGGTTTAAATATGTTATTTGAAGTAAATGCTAGTCTTGATGAACTTGCAAAATTATCTACAAGCCTAGGTAGTGATGTACCATATTGTGTATATGATAAGCCTGCACTATGTACAGGCCGTGGTACTGAAATAGAATTACTTGACACTTTATATCCTCATTGGGATATTTTGTTAGTTAAACCTCCATTTGGATGTTCAACAAAAGATATATATCAAAACTATTCTAAGATTGATAATAACCAAGATAAGAAGCTATTAAATATATTTAAAGCTTTAAAAACAGGTGATTTTAATTTACTTGTTACAAATATATTTAATGATCTTGAGCATACTGCTTATGAGCTTAAGCCAGAATTAAAAGAAATTAGAGATGATTTAGCTAAATCTAGTTTTACTATGATGTCTGGTTCTGGTTCGACTTTAGTCGTATTTAGTAAGAAAAAAGAGGTTCTTGACAAATTATGTCGTATTCTTCCTAATTATTTAACTAAAATCATCACAAAGTTAAAATAGAAAAGGCTTTCTTATTTGCAATATCTTTAAAATAAAATTGAAATAAGATATAATGAATTTGTTGTTAAAACTAAATAAAAATCAATAGGAGTTAAATCTAAAATGGAAAATAAAACAAAATTATTCTCATTAAGTGCTAATCGTGAATTAGCTGAAGAAATTTCAAGAGAAAGTGGTATTCCACTAGCTCATTGTGAGGTTTTACACTTTGCTGATGGTGAAATCAATATTAATATTGAGGAAACTGTTCGTGGATGTGATGTATTTGTAGTTCAACCTACAAGTGCACCAGCTAATGATCATTTAATGGAACTATTAATTATGTGTGACGCCTTAAAGCGTGCATCAGCAAAAACTATTAACCTAGTAATCCCTTATTATGGTTATGCTCGTCAAGACAGAAAGGCTAAATCTCGTCAACCAATAAGCGCACGTTTAGTTGCTGACTTAATTCAATCTGCAGGTGCAGATAGAGTTATTGTCATGGATATTCATGCAGCCCAAATTCAAGGCTTCTTCAATATTCCAATGGATAACCTAATGGGTCTTTCAACTCTTGCTAACTATATCCTAGATAAGAAGTTACCAAACATTGTAGTAGTATCTCCAGACCATGGTGGTGTTACTCGTGCAAGAGAACTTGCTAAGGTATTAGAAGCTCCAATTGCAATCATTGACAAGCGTCGTCCTGAACCTAACAAGGCTGAGGTTATGAACATTATCGGTGATATTGCTGGTAAGAATTGTGTTATTATTGATGACATGATTGATACAGCAGGTACTTTAAAAGCTGCTTCTGATGCATTAAAGAAGGCAGGTGCAGAAGATATTTATGCATGTGCAACTCATGGTGTATTATCAGGTCCTGCCATTGAACGTATTAATGAATCATCATTAAAGGAAGTTGTTATTACTAACACTATTCATCAAGATGATTCTAAGAAGAGTCCTAAGATTACAGTTCTTTCAGTAGGTACTTTATTAGGACATGCAATTAAGAGAATTGTAGAAAATGAACCATTATCTGGTTTATTTATGTACACATACGATAAGTCAAAGAGAGAATTATTATAATATGAAATTAATTGTTGGTCTTGGTAATATTGGGGACGAATACAAGGGAACTAGACATAATGTGGGATTTTCAACTCTTGATGTTATCGCTTCAAAGCTAAGCCTTAATTTTAAATTAGAAACTAAGTTTAAAGGTTTAATTGCAACATATAATAGTGGTAATGAAAAATTTATCTTCTTAAAGCCTACTACATATATGAACTTATCTGGAGAAGCAGTTAGTGCTGTTATGAGCTTCTATAAGATTAAACAAGAAGACATTTTAGTAATCTGCGATGATTTAGATATGGAAGCTGGTAAACTTAGATTTAGAACTAAGGGAAGTGCTGGTGGACACAACGGTTTAAAGAATATTATTCAACATACAGGCAGTGAAACTTTTGATCGTATAAAGATTGGTATTAGTCGTGATAAATTTATTCCTGTAGTTGATTGGGTACTTGGTCATTTTAGTAAAGACGACCAACCAAAAATGGATAGCGCTTTTGAACATGTAGCTGATTGTGTAATTAGATATACAAATCATTTAGATATTCAAAAGCTTGGTACAGATTTAACAAGTAGAAACTAAATTGAAGGACGCGTTTGCGTCCTTTTCTTTTTGTTCGATATTTGTATAATCATTAAAATAATGATAAAATAATATGTACTACGGAAAAACATTTCCGTGCTTTTTGTCGTTTGGAGGTTTTAATATGATAGAATATTTTTTAGCAAATAATTCTTTTTATAAAGAGATAATAAATTCTAGTGATTATAATATTAAAAACGGTAGCACTGATTATATGATTTCACTTGCAGTAACTGATTTCAAAGAAAATAATAAGAATATTTTTATTGTACTTCCAAATCTTTATGAGGCTCAAAAAACATACGATAAGCTAACAAGCATTTTAAATGAAGAATATGTATTATTCTTCCCAGGTGATGAGCTTGTAGCTGCTGAAATATTAAATTCAAGTGGTGATTTTAAATTTGAACGTATTAATACCATCGTATCGTTACTTAAAAAAGATAGAAAATATATCATAG
>JAEELC010000044.1 GCA_016288675.1 Acholeplasmatales bacterium
TTCACATATGATTTCTGACTTTAAAGAAGGAAAACATATGAAACACGATAACTTTTTTGGTGGAGAATTTATTGTAACAATATTATCTGTTATTATACTTTTTTATCCTTTGCTTGGAAAACAAAAGAATGATGAGATTATATTTATTTGCATTGCATGGGGTGTAATTGCAATTCTTAATGGTTCACGTGACTTTTCTCATGTGATATATTATATTAATTCCAAAAAGCCTTATGTTTATTCTTTAATTGAATCAGTAATTATGGTTGTTCTTGCAATAATGTTAATTCTTGATCCTATGGAGCATGTAAAACTACATATTATTGTTCTTGGTATAGAATTTTTGATTGAAGCTTTAGAAGTAGTTATTCATACGTTTGTGGGTAAAAGTGATAAAATAACAGAAGAATAAAGCGATAAAAAACGTCATGTTAATTCATGACGTTTTATATTTAATCTTTTAAATTTTGATAGAAATCATTCTTTCGTTGTTCTTTTTTAGATGCTTCTGCTATATTATAACTTAAAAAAAGTATAAAAAAACACATTCAAATAAAAATGAATGTGTCTCTTTATTAATTAGTTTTTACTAATTGCAGAACTATTTTCAAGTTCCTCATTTGTTTGAACGTTAGTTTCCATAACGTTTGAATTGTATGCTTCTCTGTCTTCAGCAAGTTGATTACGAATTTGTTCTTTATAAACATCATGCTTATCATTCTTATAAGCTGCCTTTAATACTAAAGGAACAATGATAGAAGAAGATACAATTAATATGATTAAGAAAATCTTAATTCTATCATCAACTAAACCTGCATCAATACCTTTTTGAGCAGATACTAAGCATACTTCAGCTCTTACGCACATAGCTGCACCACAGCATAAAGCATCTTTCCAATTGTTTCCTGTTAATTTAGCAGGAATTGCAGCACCTACAAGCTTACCAATTATTGCCATTGCTAAGAATGCAAAACCGAAACCAGCGAATGTTAAGAAGCTTGGATCAGTGAATGCTGCCCAATCTGTTGAGATACCAATATTTGCAAAGAATACTGGAGTGAAGATGATATAACTTGCGATTGATGTTCTTCTTTCAACATATTCTGTACTTGATCTACCAGCTAGAATTAAACCAGCAAAGAATGCACCAGTGATGTCAGCAATACCAAATAGCTTTTCTGAGAAGAATGCTACTAGGAATGCAAAACCAATACCATAGATTGGAATACGTCTATGATGTGGATACTTTCTTTCAAGATGAGAGAAAGTTTTTTTTGCAACAAATGCAAGTACAATGATAAATACGAAGAATAAAATTGTTTGTAGAACTACAGTGAAAATTGATGCAATATTTTCTTGCATACCCATTGCTGTAAACATCTTAACAAATGGACTTGTTGTTAATACTGCTGAACCTTCTTCAGATACACCAGAACCAGATAAAGATAGAATTACAGAAAGGATAATAACACCAATAATGTCATCAATGATTGCGGCAGATACAATAGTTGTACCGATTTTTGAATTAAGCTTACCTAATTCTTTTAAAGTAGCAACAGTAACAGATACAGAAGTAGCTGTTAGGGTAACACCATAGAAAATGTTACTCCAAATGTTAGACCAACCAAAGAAAGCACCAGTAACTAAAGCTCCAAGTAACATACATAGAACAACAGCTACCATTGCTGTTATAAAGGCACTTAATCCACAAGCCTTGACTTGCTTTAAGTCAGTACCAAGACCTGCGCTAAATAGAATAAGAACTACACCAAGTTCGGAAATAAATGCAATACCTTCTTTTGCTCCGTCTGTAATAAAATTCTTATTAACTGCAGGAATAGTTGCAAATAATCCAATAACAATACCAGTTAATAGCATTGCTAATATTTGAGGTAGTCCAAATCTTTTGGCAAATACACCAAAGATTTTACTTACGACAAGAATTAAACCTACTGGAAATAAAACTTCGTAAGCACTAATTGCTAAAATTGTATTTAACAAAATAATTACCTTCTTTACTATTAAATTTTTCCACTCAATACTATATACCTACTTTAAATATTTTTCAAGAAAAAAATTGAACTTAGATAAAAAAAGTCCTATTTTATAATAGGACCTTTAATTTCTTTGCTTAATAAATTTTCCTTATATACGATATCAAGTATCTTATCAGTATGTATTTCTAAATCAAATTCTTTATTTATACCATTTTTTATAGATGTATATATATCTATATCTTTTTTTAATGTGGATAAGTATTTTCTTCCGTTTTTATTAAAACCTAAGACTCTAATATAATTGTTATCCAAGCCGATATTATCTCTAATTGATAATAAATTTGAAATAACAAATCTATTAATTTTAGCATCACTATATCTTTTTGAACTAAATGTAGATATTAAATCTTTATAATTAGATATATTTCTTGCATCTAGAATTATATTTGATAATCCTTCTACATCTTCTCTATTAGGATTCTTGTTTAAAAATGAATACATAATTAATGGAACTAATTTATCTATATCTCTAAAAGAATACTTTTGAAAATCGTTATACGTATAGCTTGGTACATATTTTTTTATATCGTTAAGCTTTCTAATTGCTGTTGCGCTTTGAATAGAAGTATCATTTAAAGTTTCATCGTTGTAATTAGAATTAATACGCTTAATAGTTTCCAAATTAATATTTTTATTAATTTTTTGTATTGCTTTATAGTAGAAGAATGTTAATAAATCATTAGATTTAAATGTTAGCTTATAGTCTTCAAAAGCTTTTAAATATGATGATTTGAAAGATAATCCTTCATTTAAGTATTTATCAATTTTTTCTTTAAAATTTTTAGAGTTTTCTAACTTAAACATTTCTTTAAACAGATTAGGGTCATTTGATTCTTGTCCACATATTATTGTATCTACATGACATAAATTTAAAAAATATACAGAAGAGTATGCAAAAGTAGAAGCGCTATTCATTGAATAATAAATTGGATTAGATATCACTAAATCAATGCCCATATCTAAAGCTTCTTTTGCTCGTGTGAACTTATTGAAA
>JAEELC010000045.1 GCA_016288675.1 Acholeplasmatales bacterium
ATACAAAGAATTATAACCCAATGAGCCTTGAAGAAGTTGCTAAATATGTAGCTCCATTTGATATTAAGAAATTACTTACTGACTTATATGGTAATGATATTCCAAGTACTATTGTTGTATATGATCCACGTGCTATTAAGGAAATGAATTTATATTTCAATGAAGAAACATTTGCTCTATATGTATCTTGGGCATATGTTAATATTTTACTTGATGCATCTCCATTATTAAGTGAAGAACTTGCAGCTAATTCTAATGTGTTTAGAAGAACATTAGTTGGTATTGCACAAGACCCAGTTCTTGAAAAGCAAGCTTATCAATTTGTATCACGTTTTTTTGGTGAACCAATTGGCGTTTACTATGGTAGAACTTATTTTGGTGAAGAAGCTAAAAAGGATATAATTGATCTTGTTAAGAGAATTATTGAAACATATAAGATTCGTGTTAATAAGAATACTTTCTTAGAGAAAGCTACTAAAGAAAAAGCTATTATTAAGCTATCAACTATGGTAATTAAGATGGGTTATCCTGATTTTATTCATGATTTATATGCAAAAATGGTTGTGAATGAATCTGATTCTTTATTTGATGCTTTTAATAAGGTATTTAAGCTTTTAGTTACTGATTCATTAAATGATTTAAATAAACCTGTTGATAGAACTAAATGGGCAATGCCAGGTCATATGGTTAATGCTTGCTATAACCCAAGTGCTAACGATATTACCTTCCCAGCTGCTATTTTACAAAAGCCATTCTATTCTATTAATCAATCAATTTCAGAAAACCTAGGTGGTATCGGTGCCGTAATTGGACATGAAATTAGCCACGCCTTTGACAATAATGGTGCTCAATTTGATGAAAATGGTAATTTAAAGAATTGGTGGACTGAAAAGGATTATGCTGCATTCAAAGCTTTAACTAAGCAAATGATTGAAGAATTTGATGGTATTGAATTCCATGGTGGAAAGGTTAACGGAGAATTAGTTGTATCTGAAAATATCGCTGACAATGGTGGTATGGGAGTTACACTAGAAATTATGCATAGCATTAAGGATGCTAATTTCTGTGATTTCTTCAAAAACTGGGCTCGTGTATGGTGTATGAAGGCAAAAGAAGAATATATTTTATATCTTCTTTCTAACGATGTACACGCACCTGCTACTCTTCGTGCAAATATTCAACCTAGAAACTTTGCTGAATGGTATGAAGCATTTAATGTTTGTGAAACAGACAAGATGTATATTGAGCCATCTAAACGTATTACAATATGGTAATAATTATAAGAACTATCGCTTGATAGTTCTTTTTTTCATATTTGTTGACTTAATAAAAAAAAGTAATATAATATTATGTGTTAGGGAAGACTAACAGCAAAAAAATAAGACTGATGAATTATTTAATAGAAGTTTTATTATTGCAAATTGACTTTTATATTATGGTTTGTGTATTCCAATCTTTTAAAAAGATATACCTACCTCTTTTTAAAAGAAAAATCCTTCTAAATTATTGTGATAATACTTTTTTCTTGGCAGATTATTTCTTTTAAATAATTCATTCTCTTCCTAATAATATAAAGTATTAAAAGTTGAGGTATAAAATATGAACGGAATTATAATTTATTGGTCAGAAACAGGTAATACTGAATCAATGGCCTTAAGAATTAGTGATGATACTAAATTTGAGGCTAAAAGAGTTGAGGATGTTAATGTTTTAGATGTTTTAAAATATGATAATATTGTTTTAGGTTGTCCGGCAATGGGTGCTGAAGAACTTGAAGAAACAACCTTTAGACCATTTTTTGATAAATTATTAGAAAAAGTAGATAATCAAAAATTATTCTTATTTGGCTCTTGGGGCTGGGGTGGCGGTGAATATATGTCACTTTGGGAAGATGAAGTCAAAAATAGCGGTAAGAATTTAGGTTGTAAAGGAATTTGTGGAAATGGAGATGCATCAAGCTTTGATGAAGACGAATACGATGCATTCTTAAACGCTATTAATAATTAATAGGTCAAAAAGGAGGGGATAATATGGGATTAGAACTTGTATTATCAACAAAGCTAATTTTAGCTATATTAATACCATTTATTGGTACAACATTAGGTAGCGCTATGGTTTTCTTTTTAAGAAAACAATTAAATCAAAAAATATTAAAAATATTATTAGGCTTTGCCTCTGGTGTAATGATATCAGCTTCATTCTTTAGTTTATTACTTCCTGCAATTGAAGCGTTAGAAAACTATAAGAAATGGTTAATTCCAACAATTGGTTTTTCAATTGGAATTGCGTTCCTTGTTATGATGGATAAGCTTATTCCTCATGAGCATATCGATAAAACAGAGGAAGGTATAGGTATAAATCACATAAAGAAGCAATTAAAGTTATTCCTTGCAATTATCATTCACAATATTCCAGAAGGATTAGCTGTTGGTGTAATTATAGCTAGCGCTATAAATGGAACAATTAATCAACAAGCAGCCTTAACATTGTCAATTGGTATTGCTATACAAAACTTCCCAGAAGGAGCTGTTGTATCAATGCCTTTAAAGGAAACTGGTATTTCTAAATTTAAAGCCTTTATGTATGGCGTTTTTAGCGGAGTTGTTGAACCAATAGCCGCAATTGTTGCTATATTATTAACTAGCATTACTCAAAGTGTATTACCATATGCTTTAGCATTTGCAGCTGGTGCTATGATTTATGTTGTTAGTGATGAATTATTACCAGAAGCTCAAAGTGGTGATAAATCAATGCTACCTACATTAGGAGTAGCTATTGGATTTGTAATAATGATGGTTTTAGATATTGCTCTTGGTTAGGAGGATATATGAATAAAATAGAAATTAATATAGATGGAATGATGTGCGGAATGTGTGAAGCACATGTTAATGATTTGTTTAGAAGACATATTAAAATTAAAAAGATTAAATCAAATCATTATATGAAGAAAACTATTATCATAACTGAAGAAGATCCTTCTGATGAGCTTATCAAATCATCCTTAGAAGGCTCTGGTTATAATGTTTTAAATATTTTTAGAACTAAAGCGCGTAAAACTCTTTTAGGATATAAGTAATAGTAGATTAGACTTTTGTCTAATCTTTTTTTTACAAATTGAAATTTTGTTGTATAATTATATTTAAATAAATAAAGAGGACAGGAAATGACAAAGATAGATTTAATTACAGGTTTTTTAGGAAGTGGTAAGACTACTTTCTTAAAGAATTACGCATTATATTTAAAAAATGAAGGGGAAAATGTAGCTATATTAGAAAACGATTATGGAGCTATTAATATAGATAGATTATTATTAAATGATATTTCTATTCCAGTTGAAATGGTTATTGGTGGAGATAAAGATTGTTTAGTCAGAAGATTAAAAACTAAATTAATAAGTATGCATATGCAAGGCTATACTTATATTTTAGTTGAACCATCTGGTATTTTTGACACTGATGATTTTTTTGATATTTTAAATGAAGAACCATTAAATGATTGGTATAAAATAAATAATGTTTATTGTGTTTATGACATTTTGACACATAATTTAGATAAGGCAGAAAAAGCTGTTTTATCTAATGAATTAGCAGTTGCAGGAAGCATTATTGTCACAAAAAGAGATTTAGCTAATAAAGATGTAGATTTAGATTATTTGAATTCTATATTAAATGAATTTGGTAGTGATAGAAAGCTTACTAATGATAATATTTTTTACAATAATAAATTCAATTATAATGAAATTCAAAAAGGCTATAGAACTAGTGATGTATTTAAGAATTTTAATAA
>JAEELC010000046.1 GCA_016288675.1 Acholeplasmatales bacterium
GCTGGCTTAGCTTCTTCACGAGCAGGGTCAATCATTGCAACTAATCCAACAAAGACTAAATCATTTTCATCAATATTTTCTTTATTAGTATAAGCTAATGCTAAAGCGCGTAATGCATTATCTGCAAAATATTGATTAGCTTTATTAATATTTTCAATATCAGCTTCAGTAATAGTACGAACAGAACCATTTTCTAAAATGTGAGTTGTACGTGAAAGAATAGAGTCTAAAGCTCCCTTTGTATATATAATTGGATTACCATCTACTATATGCTTAGTAGACATCATTTTTCTTACAGAATCAAATGGTAATTCATCTACACGAGGTTGCATTGCCTCAAGCTTAGCTTTATGTATATCAAAACGATTTGCCATTACAACTAGGGCAATTTCAGTTGGATCTCCAAATTCACCTTCATCATAAGTTGCGTTTGAGCATAAGCTCATTCCACTTGCTAATAGCTTAAGTTCTTTATTTTCTTGCTTATTATTAAAATCATTTTCTTTAAAGAAAGTGTTATCAACATAAGCTTCAACAACAGTCATTTTGTTTTGAGTTAATGTACCTGTTTTATCTGAGCATACTACAGATACAGCACCTAAAGTTTCAACAGAAGGCAATTTTCTTACAATTGTATTAACCTTAACCATTTGTTGAACACCGATAGATAATACAATTGTTACAACAGCAGATAATCCTTCTGGAACAGCTGCTACAGCTAAAGAAATTGCAGATAATACAGCTTCAATCCATGAATCAGCATTACCTTGATTCTTATCAATAAAAATCCACACAATTTCAGCAAGTAATACTAAAATAACAATACCTAATGTAAGAATACCTAAGAATTTTGATAATTTATCAAGTACAATTTGTAATGGTGTTTCTTCATCACTAGCATCTTCTAAGGCGTCAGCAATTTTACCAATTTCAGTATCCATACCAGTATTTACAACAATACCTAAACCACGACCATATGCTACTGTAGTAGACATAAATGCCATGTTTACTTTATCACCAATACCTACATTATCACTAAATGTAATAGTCTCATCTTTTTCAACAGGAACTGATTCACCAGTTAAGCTAGATTCAGTACATTTTAAATTAACAGCCTCTACTAATCTTAAATCAGCTCCAATTGTATCTCCCTCTTCTAATACAACTAAATCACCTGGTACAAGTAAGCTAGCTTTAATCTTATAACGCTTATTTTCTCTTATGACAGTAGCTTCTGGACTAGACATTTTCTTTAAAGCTTCTAAGCTTGTTTCCGCTTTAATTTCTTGAATAGTACCAATGCAAGCGTTAATGATAATAACAGCCATAATAATAATTACATCAGGCCAATCGCCAACTTTTAAGAAATCAAAAGAATTACCAGCTCTTGCATTCTTTACTGTATCATATATAGATACAATAATTGTTACAATAATAGCTGCGAATAAAATATAAATCATAGGATCTCTTAATTGACTTAAGAATATTTTAATCCATGAATCCTTTTCTTTTTCCTTAAGTTCGTTTTTACCATATTTTTCTAGACGAACCTTAGCTTCTTCTTCACTCAAACCGCTAGAAGTATTAGTTTTTAGTAAACTAACCGTTTCTTCAACTGTTTTAGTTTCAAATTGCTTCTTTAGTTTTTTTTCTTCCATAACCTTTTTCTCCTAATATAAAAAAAATCAAGTATTTCCATACTTGATTAATAATAAGTATGGAAAATTCCATACTTAAGTCTTGATATTTCATGTATTACCGGGATTTATTATTCCGGATTGACGATAATACAACCTATAAAGGTCATCTACTCTCTTAAGATGAGTAAATTATACATCGAAAATCTTCAACATTCAATATGGTTCGTTAATTTTTACAAAATAAAAGCTTATCAAAAAGCTTTTATTCTATAAAATTTCTCCGCCTAATTCTTTAATAATAACACGAGCATAATATGAATAATTATCAGCTTTAACACGTAATGGTTTATATAAACCATAATCACCTAATACTTTAAGCCAGCAAGCATTTTGAGGTACTAATCCTCTTAATTTTAAGCTATCTAAATCTACTAATTCATTAGCATTAAAATAATTATTTAATTCCTTTAAATTGATAATTGCAAGATTTCTTCTAGATTTATTATATGTAACTTTAATACGACGAGTTTGTCTTAAATTTAATGATGTTCTAACGAATTCTTCATGGCATACTGAAGAATAATTATCATCTGATAACTCTTCTTTTGTTTCTTCTACTGTTTCACCTTCATCAACAAGATCTTCTTGGAATGGAACATATTCAACTTCTTGTATTTCTGAAGGACTAACTTCAACATTTTTCTTAGCAGTCTTTTTAACAAGACCACGTTCAACCATTGTTTCAAGAGTTAAATAACGGAACTTATCGTTATAAATCTTCTTTTCATTATATTCAAATTTATCCATTAGCATTAAATCAACAATATCTTCAAGATAATTAACTTTACGAGAAGATGTGATTTTAAATTCAAATGGAGTTTTTGCATATAATTTCTTATCAGAGATATCTTTACCTTTATATTTTGTTTCAGCCATAGTTTTAGGATCAAGTGCGAAACAAATAGCTAATTTTTTTCCGCGGAAAACAATAAGCGCGAAAATTTCCCTTCCTTTAGAAACACGAATCTTTTTCCAGCTTGGATGAAGCTTTAATCCATAACCTTCAAATAATGTTCTAACTTCATTAAATGCGTCTTTTGAATTATCATCTGCTTGATGTAATCTAGCTTCAAAGCTATAATTATAATTGAATTTTTCTGACATATATAAAATCCCCCATATTCAATATATTTTGTTAATACAATTATATAATAATTTTTTTCAAAAAGATATTTGTTTAAAGTAAAAAAATAAAAAAATATCAAATTTTATTAGAAATAGTTATAATTATTTCTAAGTATGATTAAGAAATAATAAAAAAACAATATATATCTATTAGATATTTTATATATTTTATTTACAATTCGTGATATAATATTATAATAAAAGGATATTATACGAAAGGATGAGACCGTGAAAAACAAATTTAAGATTTTAATTGCACTCGTTTTATCTGCTTTTTGTTTACTAAATATAAAAAATGTATCAGCTGAAGATTATTTAACAGATAAAACAGAAACGACCTACGATAATACTAATGGATTAGTCACCGGTAAAGCAAATTCAATAACACAAAATGATGAAGGATATATTTATATAGGACAATATAGAGGTTTAACTATATATAATTCAAAAGAATTTGAAACTTATAAATTTTCAAACGGATATAGCATTGAAAATGTAATGTCTGTTGAATCTCTTAATAATGTTGTATATATCGGTACTCAAAGAGGCTTCTTCAGTTATGATAGATTAGGAGCACATGAAATTATACTAACTAATACTAACTATAGCATCTCAGAAATTCAAATTTTTAATGACTTAGTGTATGTATCTACTTCTATAGGTTTATTTGTATATAATCCTAATACAAATGTCATTAACCATTTAACTGATGATGAGGTTACTAGTTTAACTGCTAATAATTATGATCTATTTTTTATCATTAAAAAGAAGTTATATGTTAAATCAATAACAAACCTTACTAATAATCAATATTCTATACTAGATGAATTCAAAGATGAAATTGTAACAAGCGTTTATTATAGTGACACATTATATGTTGGTACTGAAAAAGGTCTATTTGAAACAAACACAACTCACTTTTATAACTTGAGTTCCTCTGTTAATATTAATTGTTATGCAGAAAAAGATAATAATTTATTTTTAGCTTGTGATGATGGTCTAATTATATTCAGTAAATCAACTAAAAAAATTGAAAAAGTTAAATCACTTTCAAAATTTACATCAATTGAAAAAATCATATTTGACCATGAAGGAAATTTATGGTTAGCAAGTTCAAAAAAGGGCGTAATAAAAATTACTCCAAATATTTTATATGATTATTTCTTTGATAATAATTTAGATGAAGCTTCCGTAAACGCATTTATTAAATATAAAGGACTTGATTATATATCTACTGATACAGGTATATATGTAGTTGATTCTTCTACTAACACAAATTTAACAGAAACAAGTTCTTTAATTGATCCATTATTACGTAATGTACGCATTCGTGCGAGTCAAATATTTAATGGAGATTTATATTTTGCAACTTATCATTCAAATAATTTTGATTTAGTTAAATTTGATGGAACTAATTATGAAAATATTGATTTATCACAATATATTTCAAATTCTAATCCTAATGCTAGTGATGTAAGATGCTTATATGCAACTGATAAATATTTATTTATTGGTACTAAGCATGAACTAATTAAATATGATGGTTCAACTTTTACTACTTTAAAGCTAAATGCAGAGCCTTTATATATTTATCACTCACATAATACTGTATATATGGTTCTAGAAAATATTGGTATAGCTCATATTAAAGATGATTTTACTAGTGATTCTATATATTCATACGAAGATAATGGGGCTCTTCATTTATCTTTAAAAATTATAAATATTAAGAATAAGCTTATATTTAATGATACTAATACCTTATTCTATATAGATTTAGCTGATAATGCACAAATTCATAAAATAAATCATGAATTTGATGGTTCTATAGTAGAGATATTATATTTAAATAATAAATATTATATTGGTACTGATACTATGATTTATATCTTTGATGATTTATTTAGTGATGAAGAGCCTAATACAATAGGTATTACTGAAGGTTTAAAAGGCACATTAGTAGCTAATGCTAATGGTTATTACGACAAAGAAGAAAATTCATATTATTTTGCAGCTAGCAATGGTGTTTATAAATTAAAGCTTGATAATTCTTTAATTAAGCATTCAGTTCCCAAAATACAAATTAACAAAATAATTACTAATGATTCTAATACTATTTATGACATAGACAAAGAACTAAAGATTTCAAATCGTACTCAACGTCTAACAATAGATTTAGATGTATTAACATATCAAGTTAATCCTAATTATAAAGTTTATTACAAGCTAGATGGTATTGATGATGATTATAAGCTTTTAACTGAAAACGATTCTCTTGAAATCAGTTATACCAACTTAAGCGGTGGAAATTATAAATTCCATGCTTATGTAGAAAATGGGAACTTTAAAGGGAACGAAATTACTTTTAGTTTCAATAAAGGAAAAAGATTTTATGAAGCACCTGGTTTTTGGATTGTAATAGTATTACTAGGTATTATAATAATCGCTTTGATTAACTTCTTATTTTATAGACATAAATTAAAAAAGAGTTTAGAACTTCAAAATGCTTATAAAGAAATAACACTTGAATCAATTGAAGCTATTGCACGTACAATTGACGCAAAGGATCATTATACTAATGGTCATTCATTACGTGTTGGTTATTACTCTCGCGAAATTGCAAAAGCTTTAAATTTAAGTAAGATGGACGTTGAAAATATATATTATGCAGGTCTTCTTCATGACATTGGTAAAATTGGTGTTCCTGATTCAATTTTAAATAAGCCTGAACATTTATCAGAAGATGAATTTGATGTTATTAAAAGCCATACAAGTGAAGGTGCTACAATATTATCAAGTATCTCTGTTATTCCAAATATTACATTAGGAGCTAGATATCA
>JAEELC010000005.1 GCA_016288675.1 Acholeplasmatales bacterium
AACAATATATCCATTATCATAAAAGCGCATAATCATATTATCATCTTTATTCCAAAAGACTATCATATACTTCCCATCATCATTAGCATAAAATCTAGTAATATCCACTTGAGCAAGTTCAGATAAAACGCATCTTTGTTTTTTCGCAAAAGCTTTCTTATATACAAATACATTGTTTTTAAATTCAAATTTAAAGCTTAACAAATTATAGCTATAGAAAATTGCAATGCAATACATTATAACACTAGCTACAATAAATAATAGAAATACTTGTGGATCAATCTTTTTTATTTTAAACATATTAATGCTAGGAATAAGTATACCTGTTCCTAATAATATAAATATTAATGAATAAATTAATTTAATTCTATTATTAACAATTTTAAATTTAAAACTAATGAGATTCATTTTTTAATACCTTGTTGTAACCTTTTCCATATTTTACACATTTATTTACACGTGCAAGAGTAGCACTTGAAATCTTAGTTTCCGAAATAACTTCTTGATATGTCTTTCCTTTTAATAATAAATTCGCTGCATGAACACGAGAGGATAAACTAGCTAATTCTTGAATAGTTAATAAATCATCTAAAAAATCTTTGCAATCTGTAATATTTTTAATATTTATTAAAGCTTGGCATAATTCATTAATTTCTTCTTCTCTTAGATTATCCATAAAAATACTCCTAATTTAAAAAATCATATAATTCTTTTGATTTAGGATTATCTAATATATCTCTATTTCCTTGTTCAATAATATTAGCTTTCTTCATAAATATAACATTATCACTAATATTACGTGCTAATGTTAAATCATGTGTTACCACAATAATAATTTTATCTTCACTCTTTAAGCTATTAATCAAATCACTAACTTCATTAACTAAGCGAGGATCTAAAGCTGATGTAGGTTCATCAAGCAATAATACTTTTGGCCTTAAAGCTAAGCTTCTAACAATAGAAACTCTTTGTGCTTCTCCTCCTGAAAGTGAAGAAGGATATGAAGATAAAATATGCCTAATGTTTAATTTATCAATAAGTAAATTAACATATTCTAATTCTTTAAGGAAGCGTTCTTTAAAAATACTTTTTCTCTTAAAATAACTACAATCTTTCTTTATCTCTTTTTTTATTTTTATTTTAAGTGGCATTAAGATATTATTTAATGCAGTATATTGAGGAAATAGATTTGAATTTTGAAATACTAAACCAAAATTTTTTCTATCCATAACTTTATTTTTACCTAAAATATCGTTATTTAAACTAATTATACCGCAATTTATATCTTCAATAAAGTTCAAAGTTTTTAAAAGTGTTGATTTACCACTACCAGAATCTCCTATTATTGTTAAAATCTCATTTGATTTAGCTTTAAAAGATATATCATTTAAAGCTAATTTATCCTTATAATATTTTGTTAAATTTGATATTTCTAATTCCATACTACACCTCTATATAAGATAATTTATTTTCAAGCTTATGATAAATAAAAGTCACAAGTCCATTAAAAATTAAATAAAATATAGCTGTATAAAATAAAACCCAAATAATTGCATATGTAGCAACTATTTTTTGTGCAGCATATATTACCTCAGTAACAGATATAATACGAGCAAGGGCTGTATCTTTCACAAGAGAAATTGTTTCATTAGACATTGGTGGGATAATACGCTTTATTATTTGTAATAAATAAACCTTTAAAAAGATTTCAGTTTTTGATAAGCCTAAAGATTTAGCTTGTTCAAGTTGTCCTTGTGGTACTCCCATATATCCAGATCTAAATATTTCTGCAAAATATATAGCATAATTAAAAGATAATGCGATTATAACAGTAATAACTCTACTCTTTATAGTAAATCCAAATAATAAACCTGGAGCATAAAAGAATACAATTATCTGAAGCATTAAAGGTGTAGAACGTACAATATAAATTAATCCTTTCATTAAATTAGAAACTATTTTATTCTTTCTCATTCTTAAAAATGTAAATAGCCCCCCTAATGGAATTGATATTACAAATGTAACAACAAATAATAAAATAGTCATGCCAAAGCCTTCTAAAAGGCTTTTATTAACATCAATAAAATTCATAATTATTTTGTATATGCAATTGGTGCATATACAGTATATCCTATAGTAATATATCCCTTATCCATAATATAATCCAAGCTATTATCATTAGAATTCAAACTTGTATAATTTGGCTTTATTAAATAATCATTTAAACCATATTTTGATGCAATTTCAAATGTTTTATTTTTATCATAAACATATGATAAAGTTTCATTAATTTTATTAATTAATGCTAAATCGCCTTTACGAGCAGCTATACCATAATATTCACTTTCTGTTTCATAATCTAATACTTGTAAATTTTTAAATGAAGTAGAGCTGTTTAAATAATAACCAGCCATTGTAGAATCAATAATAGCTAAATCACTAGTACCAGATAAAACTTCAGTTAAAGCGTCAGTTTGAGAACTAACCTCAACGCTAGTACTATTTTTAAACAAACTATTTCCTTTAAATAAATCATCTCCAGCTGAACCAGCTTCAAAAGAAACAGTATATTTAGTTTTATCATTTAATTCATTAATATCTTTAGAAACAATTACTTGCTTATTTTTCATATATGGACAAGATATTTCCATAACTTTTTGTCTTTCTTCTGTAATAGTTAAGCCGTTCCAAATCAAATCAATATTTTTACTCTCAAGTTCTATTTCTTTTTGTTCCCATACAATTTCTTCAAATCTAACTTCAACGCCAATTTCTTTGCATACCTCTTTAGCAAGATCAATGTCAAATCCGATTAAATTCGCTTCTTCTTTTTTGCAACTTGTAGCTTGTAAAACTACAGGCAATATAGGTAATAAAAATAATATCTTTTTAAATCTCATAATTTTCCTCCACTTTAGTACATTAAAGCACTAAACTGAACTTATTATACTTTAGTTAGCTAAAGTAGTCAACACTTTAGTATGATAAAGTGAATAAAAAATTAAAAAAGGAGTTATTTAACTCCTTTAGCATTTATAATTCTTTTAGATACTTCCTCTTTTGAATAACCTTTTTCATATAAATATAAAATATCTTCAAGAGAACGTCTTAAAATTGATGAACATACATCTTTAGATAAATGATAATTATCTAACAAACATTGTTCTACCCCGTTTAAGTATTCATCAAATTTCATAAGACTAAACCTCCAACCTTTTCTTTAATTCCAAATTTATTTTATCATATATTATATATAAAAAAACATATACTTTATATTTTTTTTTAATTCACAATTTTTTAAATACAAAGCTTAATCCTTTAACAATTCTTTGTTCAATTTGATTAAAATGATTACCTTCATTTAATTCAAAAAATGTATTAATATTTTTAGATATAAATATCTTTGATTCTTCTTCAACTTTTTCTATTGAATGAGCAAATAAATCTGCTCCTATATTTTCTTTTTTACCTATTGAAAAATAAGCACATTTAAGCTTTGATTTTAAATTATAATTTTTACTATATTCTAATATATCTTTATACCAAAAAGAACCTGAGCATGATACAAGTGCATCAAACATATTCAATTTAAAGCACAAATAAGTAGCACATAATCCTGATAAAGAATATCCAGCAATAATTATATTAGAAATATTAAGCATATCTAAAGCTTTAGATATAATTTCTTTATATGTATCTAAATATAAATCACAATTACCTTTATAATCTAAAAAATCCCATGGTGCAAGAGCGTCTGCATGATTAGATATATTAATAATTAATAGATTAAAAGCTTTAATTTTTTTAGATGCACTTAATAAATCCTCATGTCCAAATGATAAATACACAACTAAAGGTTTATTATCTAATTGGCAATTATAAAGCTCACATAAAAATTTATTAACAACAAAGCTACTTTTTAACACGATCAAATACCAATGGCTTAACGCAATTTAATCCAAGCTTAGCATTCTTAACACATTTAACCATAAATACATTAGAATTTTCTTTTGACTTATCATAAACAAATTTCATTTCTTTAATAGTCAAATGATTCTTATGAAGAACTGTTACAACCTCTTCAAGTCTACTAGTTAAAAATAAGAAATATAATCTACCATTATATTTAAGATTTCTTTCAATAGATTTAACTAGAGTTTCAAGAGTTAAAATAGTTTCATGCTTAGCAAGATTTTTAAAGCTATTGTTGCTCATATTATCTTCTTTAGTAAAGAAGTATGGTGGATTACATATAATTACATCATAAGGATCATGATTAAATGTAACAATATTATCATTAATTAATTCATAATTTGTAATATTATTGTTATCCATATTAATTTTAGCAAGTTCTAAAGCTTTAGCATTAATATCAAGTCCAGTTATTTTCTTAGGAGAAAATAAAGAAGCATAAAGCATTAAAGCTCCTTGATTTGTACCAAAATCAATAACTTCATCTTTATGTTTAATATCTATAAAGCTAGCTAAAGCTTCCGTATCTGAATTAACACAAAACATATCAGTATCTTGTGTTAAGCTAATTTCTTTATGTCCAGGTAAATAATCTATTTTTCGCATGAGAATAGTCCTTTAACTTCATTAATTTGAGCACTTGTTAAATCAAATTTAGCAACAAAATAAATAATATTATTATACTTAATAAAGAAATAATTCCCTTTATTATATAATTTAGCTTTATTATATTCTATTTTAATTTCACCTTTTGATTTTTCAGTTTCTTCATATATTATTAAATAATCGTCATAAAAATATGCAATATCAAATGTATTACCAAAGCTATCTAATACTAAATCTAATTTTTTATGAACTTTCTTTTTAGTAAAAATAATAACAAATATAAATGTTACTATCATTACACAATTTAAATATAGATGCTCATAATTCTTTAATATAGTATTAACAATGGCCAAAATAAATAAAATTGTAATGTACATTATATAAATAAAATTAAGCTTTTTTCTAATAATATCACTTGATTGATATAGCATTTCTTTTGTATAAATAGTTTTTACACTAAAGTTATAATCTTCGTTCATATAATCCTCTATTTTATAAAATCAATTAATGCTAATTGAACTCTCACACTCATTATGTAATTTTCTTTTAAAAGAGAACTAGCTTCTTCCTTATTTACCCATACAGCACTAATATCTTCATTAGAGTGATTAGTATGAATAATCTTACCTTTAGCATGTCCATAAACCATACACAAAGTGTCAGAAGTAATTCCTTCTTCTGTTAAAGAAGGAGGATATACTTTAGAAATATCAGTAAGTAATAAACCTGTTTCTTCTTCAAGTTCTCTCTTTGAAGCTTCACAAATTGTTTCACCATCATCGATTAGACCTTGAGGTAGGTTATAACAAAAGTCATTAATTGAAAGCCTAAATTCTTTTTCAAGTAAAATACAATCTTCCTTTTGGCTTTTAATAACCATACATATGCTTAAAGGTTTAAAATCAAAATGATTTAGATCCTTAAGATTATTATTTCTTGAAACAAATTCATATATTTTTTCTTCCTTATTATCATTTTCATAAATTGCGTTATAATATGATAAATATTTTCCCTGATGTATCTTTTTTAATCCTATTAATTTCATATAATTTCTCTCTTTTTCTTTTTATTTTATTATATCAATTATAATTATTAAAAAAAAGGCAATTTGTAAAAATTGCCTAAATAGATTCAATAATATATTCTTTAAATAATTTTCTAATATTATCTTTATTTAAGTTTTCTCCAATAAAGATAATTACTTCTTGTCCAACAGCTGAATCTAAGATGTCAATGCTATCTCTTGTTGCATTAAAACTCTTCCAATT
>JAEELC010000047.1 GCA_016288675.1 Acholeplasmatales bacterium
TGGAGTTAATGAAGTATTTGTTGATGAAGAGATTGCTTTTAAAGCTAAAAAGAGCTTAGACAAGATGATGGAATTAAGTAAGTAAGGAGATATTATGGACAAGAAAAAGGTAATTTTAGGATTATCTGGTGGTGTTGATTCTAGTGCTGCAGCTATACGTCTATTAGAAGATGGATATGACGTAACTGGAGTATTCATGAGAAACTGGGATAGCACATTAAACAACGATAGATTAGGTAATCCTACTGTAAATGATGATGTATGTCCTCAAGAAGTGGATTATTTTGATGCTGTTAATGTGGCAAAAAAATTAAATATTAAGATGGATAGAGTAGATTTCATTGATGAATATTGGAATTATGTATTCTCATATTTCTTAGATGAATATAAGAAGGGTAGAACTCCTAATCCTGATGTTATGTGCAATAAAGAGATTAAGTTTAAAGCCTTTTTAAATTATGCCTTTAAACATGAAGCTGATTATATTGCAATGGGTCATTACGCACAAGTTAAGAGAGAAGAGTCAGGGAAGACTCATTTAATGCGTGCAGTTGATACTAATAAGGATCAAACTTATTTCTTATGCTTATTATCTCAAGAACAAATTAGACGTGCATTATTTCCTATTGGAGATATGATAAAGCCTGATGTAAGAAAACTTGCTAATGAATATGGACTTGGTACAGCTTCTAAGAAAGATTCTACTGGTATTTGCTTCATCGGTGAACGTAACTTCCATAAGTTCTTACAAAACTATTTACCGGCTCAGCCAGGTAATATTGAAACAGTTGACCATGATGTTTTAGGCAAGCATGATGGTTTAATGTATTACACAATTGGTCAACGTAAAGGTTTAAACCTTGGTGGTATTAAAGGATATGAAAATAAGCCTTGGTTTATTTTAGGTAAGAATATTAAGAGAAATGTTCTTGTTGTAGGACAAGGAGAAGATAATCCTCTTCTTAATTCAAATAGACTAATCGCAAGCCATGTAAATTGGATTTGTGATGAACCTGAATGTGGAGAACATAATTATCAAGCAAAATTTAGATACAGAGAAAAAGATACAGATGTAAAGATTAAAAAGTTAGACAATGGTGACATTGAAGTTACTTATGAATCTGCATTTGGTGTAACTCCTGGTCAAATTGTATGTTTATATGATAAAGACGAATGTATTGGTGGAGCTATTATAGAAGAAGTATACTATAATGATGAAATCCGTACAGTATTTAATGATTAGTGCGAAAAGTAAAAATTTTTTGCACTTTTTTCTTTATATATCTTTACAAAATGCTAGTCTTAATCTAAAATAAAAGCGTGTTATATTCATTTCAATATGGGGGCAAAATGAAAAGGAAAGTAATTAAAACTATAATTAGTATCTTAGCAATTTTAATATTATGTTTATATTTAATTTTATTAGTATTTCAAAAGAAAGAATTTAATATAGGAAATAAAATATATGTTGCAAATATGATATCTGCAATGTTCATGTATAATATTTATTCAGGATTATTAGGTACATTGTGCACTGTTCTAAGTATACTTGCTATTATATCAGGTATCATTTATATAATATTTTTATATACTTA
Source organism: Acholeplasmatales bacterium (assembly GCA_016288675.1). GTDB lineage: Bacteria > Bacillota_I > Bacilli_A > Acholeplasmatales > Anaeroplasmataceae > JAEELC01. The sequence continues at coordinate 1,596 of JAEELC010000047.1, forward strand.
TGAAAAATCAGTTATGCATTTGTTTTTCTTTTTGCTTAGCTTAAGTTCTACTATTTTAATTATTGCTTGTGAATTTCATTACTATTATTTAATTAACTAATTTTTATTATGATATAATTTAATTAGATAGGTGAATTATTATGAAATTAGTTAGTTTTAATGTTAATGGAATAAGAGCATGTAAATCACATGGCTTTGATGATTTTTTTAAAAATATAGATGCAGATATTTTTTCTATACAAGAAACAAAGATGCAAGAAGGTCAAATTGATTTAGATATTGAAGGCTATTATAGATATATGTCTAGTGCTATAAAAAAAGGATATTCTGGAACTCTTACATATACTAAGATTAAACCATTGTCTGTAGTTTATGGTATAAATGGATTATATAATGATGAAGGAAGAGTTATAACATTAGAATATGATAAATTCTATTTGGTTAATGTCTATGTTCCTAATTCGCAAGAAGAATTAAAAAGATTAGATTATAGAATGGAATTTGAAGATAATTTTAGAAATTATTTAAAAGAACTAGATTCTAAAAAGCCTGTAATTATGTGTGGAGATTTAAATGTAGCACATGAAGAAATAGATATAAAGAATCCAAAGACTAATATGCGTAATGCTGGTTTTACAATAGAAGAACGTATGAAAATGACTGAGCTATTAAACAGTGGCTTTGTAGATTCTTTTAGATTTAAACATGAGAAAGAGATTAAGTATTCTTGGTGGAGTTATAGATTTCATGCACGCGAAAAGAATGCAGGATGGAGAATAGATTATTTTATAGTTAGTAATTCTTTAAAAGATAAGATTATTGATAGTACTATCTTAAATGATGTCTTTGGAAGTGATCATTGTCCTGTTTGCTTAGAAATTGATTTGTAATTTAAAGGAAAAGTTCTTTATGGGACTTTTCCTATTTTTTTTAGGAAAAAGACTTATTTATTTGGGATTTTTTTTATTAATTATGTGATAAGTTTGTGATATCTTAAATCTTAATAAATTAACATTTTATACACTTTAATTAAAAGAAAAATTTTCTATAATAAAAGTATAAGAAGAAAGGAGCGATAAAATGAAAAAAAGATTATCTTTTATTTTTATAACCTTATCGCTATTAGCAGTTGCAGTATTATCTAGCTGCAAAGTTTTCGTATCTAGCCCTTTAGCTGTATTTGAAAACTTGAATTATACAAGTGATGATAATACTGTTACATTTGATTTAACAATCACAGATAGTGATTCAATAGGATCAAATTATAAAATAAATCTTTATAACCAATCTAGTTCTACTGTAGTTAATACACTTGATGTTGATACATTTGAAACTACTAATTATTCTTTTAATGAATTAGAAAGTGATACAAATTATACATTATATGTTACTTGTACCTATGGTTCATTAAATGATACTAAGATTAAATCAACAGCTACATTTTCTACAAAAGGAACAAGTGTTTCTTATTTAAGCGGTTTAAATATTGATTTTTTAGATAAAACAATTGCTTATGATGGAGACCAACATTATTTATATGCAACAGATTCTAATGGGAATGAATTAAAAAGCGAATATATGGTATCATTAGGTGGTACTGCATATATTATTTCATATGATTCAACAAATAGCTTTTCTAAAGAACCTGGAAAATATACATATAAGATTAATGTATATCAAACAAACTCTTTTAATATGTTTGTAAGTAGTAATAGAA
>JAEELC010000048.1 GCA_016288675.1 Acholeplasmatales bacterium
ACCTTTTTTATGTATGACCTCTTTACATCTATATAATATACAATTTATTTAAATAAATCAAACTTTGACTTTTTAATCGCAACGATATGTGATTTTTATCCGATTTTAAGCCATTTCTTTTTTTCGTTGCTATTATTTTTTTATTTAACGAATTATATTATGGACTTGTTCCTAAAATGTAGAATAAATAGGTGATGAAAAATCATTTTCATCACCTATTTATTACATTTTTATCTCCCTCTGAATTCATTAAAAACAACTTTATTATATTCTTTAAAAAATATTTTCAAGCATTTTTTTATAAGTTCTTAGTATTATTTTTCATATCCTTTATGTACTAAATTAATAACGCATTCCTTGCATTTAGTATATTTATTAAATATATCTAATTTTTCATTTAAATTAGAATATACTTTCCAATAACCAATATATATACATTTTTCATTACTTATATATGATTTAATATCATCTAAATCATATCCTAAAAAAACACCAATTTCATGTGGAAAATTATCTTTCTTTAATCTTATTTTTAATTCATTAAGCATAATATCAATAGAAGAAATGTCATACCCAATGTTTTGTAAAAAATCTAGATTATTTTGATTTTGCATAATCTTTTCAAAAACACTTTTTCTATATATTAAAATCAAAACTTTTTGGTTTGTTCTTTTTAAAATATAAAATCTCAATTTAGGATATTTATTATTTAGTTCTTCTATTTCTTTATAAATTGATTCATTATAATCAATAGATATTAAATTAGAAGCTTTTATTCCACATATAGCAGGTGATGAATGAAGTGCTAATAATTTTTCTAACTTTTTACTCATTGCTAAGCCTCTCTTGTTAGTTATATCTAACTAACATAAATTATATAGTTATATCTTTTCTAAGTCAACAATAAAGTTAGCTTAATCTAACAAAAAAATAAAAAGACACTTTTCAGTGCCCTTTCATTAATGTGCGTATTTTTCTATTTTACCTTTTTTACAATTCCAAGTACAATAATTATCTCTAATTGAATAATAATTATTATTAGCAGTTCTTACAAGTATTCCATAACCATATAGGCTCTTAAAGCTAGTATCTGTAAAAGTTAAATTAGCATATTCTTCTTCAGAAGCGATATATCTATCTAAAATCACACAAGAACCACTATTAATATGAAGTTCACCTGTAGCTATAATGCTGCAATTAGTAACTGTCATATCAAAGCCTCTTTGAGCCGAAAAGGCTGTATAAGCATTAATCTTACAATTAGTAAATTTAATTTTAGTATTTGATGTAGTACGTCCGTATATAATAACACCTTTAGAATTAGGGTCTTGTACTCTTGTTGATAAATCAACATCAATTCCTTTAGCACTAAAATCGAAAGTACCATATATGCTATATCTTAATCTAATACCTGAGATTTTAAATTTACCTTCAATTTCAAATTTAAAATCAACATTAGCTTTCGATTTTGAATCACCACCATCTACTGATAATGCAGAAGCGTTATTATCTGAATCAACAATTTTAGATACAGTATTACTTGAATTAATAAATTTAATACTGTAATCAGTAAGTGAACTTATATATACACAATTGTTTAAATTATATCCATTAAAATCAATTATGGCTTGATTTCTCTTATTTTTAAAATAAGATGAATCTTGAAATCTTAGCGCTTTAGATTTATCAAGTTTAGTTTTTAAAGTTAAATAAGTAACTTCACTATAATATTTATCAAAATCATTTTCATTATAAATATCTATTAAAATATCTGTATTAGAAGATACTCTAATTTCATATAAACCAATATTAGTAATTCTATATGACTTCATATCAAAAATTGCGTAATCAGGAATAACAACAGCTTCTGTTTGAACAATATTAGACGCAAGCTCATATCTATCATAAATATCTATATCAAAGCTTGATGTCTTAAATTCATCTGATGTTGATATCGTTTTAATATTGCTTAATATATCAAAATATTTTGTAGTTGAGCCTATAAAATATTTATCATATTGATTCTGTACTTCAATATCTACAGCATAGTGACCAGCTCGTATACAGCCATTTTCATAATTAATATTAAAATAATTATCATCCAATCTTAAATCGCTAACGTATGCTAATACTTTAGGGTGATGTATTTTGTTATCATACAAAACCTGTTCATACTCTAAATTAACATCTAAAGAAGCCTTTAGATATTGTCTTATATAAATAGTGTTAGTTAATGATTCTAATGTAGAACCTTTATAAGTATAAATAGTACCATTTCCTAAAATCAAGCCATTATTTTCTATTTTAGCAATACCATATTTAATCATAATGATACCATCGTTACAAATTTCTTTTTCATTAATTATTTTTGATGAAGCATCTAATATCAATGAATCAGTTACATTAGTTTTTAAAGGATCTATTTCTTTAATATTAAGTAATCCATAATTATTAATTATAGCTTGAGAGGAAAGAGAAATCGAATAACCATTTGTATCTAAATATTGATTCTCATAAATATTTAAATTTATATTTGATAATTGTAAATTGTTATTAATAATGTAGCCAGACCAATTTGAATTATTTCCTTTTTTCTCAAATTCATTTTGATTTGATATAGTTGTTGTAGAACTTAAAATATTATATTTTTTAGATACCGTACCATAATATTTTGAAAATTCTGTACTAAGTGATATTCTTAATTCATATTCACCAACATTAATACAATTTGTATTACCATTTGTATCTTTATATTCTTTAATAACTATACTATTAATATTTTCCCCATCTACTAAGAAAGATGGCTTATGCTCAAGCATATCATATAATATTTGATCATATTCTAATGTAATTTGGCAATCTGCTAAATCCTTTTTTATATATGAATCTTTACATTCAAAATCTAAAGCCTTATCTAAATATAGAGTACCGTTGTTTATAAATTCACCCTTATTTATAAATGAAGAATCTTTATTTGTATATAATAATTTCGATGTATTAGTAATATTTCCATTATTTATAATATTAGTTCCATTTAATTTAGAATTTGTATATGAATCACCTATAGTTAATTCTAAATTATTTTCTAAATTAGAGTTTATCCCCATATTTAGTGTAGAAGCTTTTATTTTACCATTATTAATTATATCTTTAGCATCAATAACTTTAGCTAGAATTTCACCATTATTAGTAATTGTTTTGATTGAGTATATTTCTCCTCCCTTGTAGTTTAAAATGTTATTATTAACAAAATCCTCATTTAAGTGTAGTTTGTAATAATCAAATGTACCATTGTTTATAAATTTAGAATTAATAGTAAAATCATATTTAGCAATTAATGTTTCATCTTCATTAAGAATAAAATCTTCATTTAATTCTAATGAACCAATTAATTCATAAGTATTGTAATTATCATTATTATGGTAATTCATTAATTCATCTTCTGTTTTAAAAGTAACTGAAGCCTTTTTAATTTCAAATTCTTTTATAATTTCATTATTGCTATAATAATTATTATCTTCTAATGAAACATTAATTTTAACTTTTCCAATTCCTGCATTAATATTATTTTCATATTCAAATATGAAAAATGCACTATTTTTATTTTCGGTGTATTGAGCAATAGGTTTTATTTCATCTCCTGTATATGTAAAATCACTATTATCTAAATTTATATCATCTTCTGTTAATTCTTTTCTCACTCTATAATCAGAATAGAAATGATTTATATCTTTTACAGTTTTAATATTAATTTCTGAATTAGAATAAACTTGTCCATAATTATTAATAGTTTTTATACTATTTATAGTACCGCTATTAAAAATTCTAGCACTAGATATATTAACATCGCCATAGCATTCAATAATACCTAAATTATAAACATATGTATAACTAGAATAACCAAAATCTAATTTACCATAAGCCTTAATAGTACCATAATTATAAAATGGATGTTCACTGCCATTTCCAATAACCATACGTTTTCCTTCAGGGATTATTATTTCTTCATCATCTTTTAAAATAAAATCATCATTTCTAGTTGTATCATTGCTTACCAAAAATACACCAGTATAAGCTTGATTTAGAAGCTCAGCTTTAGTTTCTTTAACAGTATTAACAGTTATCATTCCTAATGATTTAATTTCAAAGTTTTTGCTAACTCTACCTTTTAGAATATTATGATTATCATTCATAGTAACAATATAAGTTGCAACACCAACATTAATATTATTTTGATATTCAACTGTAAAATCTTGATTTAAATAATAAACATAACCATTATATCTAACTTCAATTTCTGAAGAATCAAATATAATTTGGTCTCCAGTATAATTCTTAAAAGATGGTCCTACAATCATTTCGCTTTTTAATTCTTCTTTTTCATCTATTTTAATAAATTCTTTGCATGAAGAAAGAAAAATGATTATAAATAAAAATATAAAAATAAATGATATCTTTATTCTTTTCATACTACCACCTCACTTTTTAAAGTACTATAGTTCTTATTAGAACAAATCTAATAATCATTATTTTTTAATAGACCATATACCTAAAAAATGGTTTATTTTCTTAATATAAAAGTAATAATTTAACAACTTATTTCTAATATTATTTTAACATTTATTCTTAATATTTTCAACGAATGCCATTTTCTTTAATAGTTACTGTTATATGATATTTTTACAAAAAAATAGACAAAGAAAATCAAGTATTAATTTAATAATTTTCTATATGAATTAACGTATATTGTTAAGGCCAAGACAAAAAAACCTCAAAAAGAGGCTTTTTAAAAACTATATGGTATAATGTAGGTGGTTATTTAAATAAACAACCATTTTTACATAGTGAATGAATTATTCTTAATAGTTTATTCATAGAAGCTACTAAGGCAGTACGGGACGCCAATCCATCTGCCTTTTTCTTTTTATAAAAATCAACTATCTTTGTATCTCTATTTGTTTTAATCATGCATGATACTGCTAAGTATAATAGGCATCTTAATTTCTTATTTCCTTTTTTAGATATCTTTAAATGTAATCCTGATATTTGACAAGATTGATATATCTGAGGATCTATTCCTGCATAAGCTACTAATTGACTTGCATTATCAAATCTATCTATGTCACCAATTTCTGCTAATATTCA
>JAEELC010000049.1 GCA_016288675.1 Acholeplasmatales bacterium
ACGTAGATCCAACAAAGATGGACTGGGAAGGTCTTGTTTTCGTTAAGAGACTTTTCGCAGACACTAATTTCTGGACAGCATTTAGAAATACATTTGTAAACTCAATGTATGGTTTATTATTAGGATTCCCTATTCCTATTCTATTAGCCTTACAATTTAGCGAAATTAAGAACTATGGTTATAGATCAATACTTCAAGTATGTTCTTATTTACCTAAGTTCATGTCAACAGTAGTCATTACAACTATTATCACTATTTGGTGCAAAGCAGTAACTGTATCAGCAGCATCTGGTCCAATGGATATTAAAGGTTTAATGAGTATTGTATTCGAAAATTTTGGATGGATTGAAAAACAAACTCCTGGTGCATTAAATGCTAACGAGAGTATTTTATACCAAGCTAAGTTCTTCAGACCAATTTATCAAGTTTCTGGTGTTTGGGAAGGTGCTGGTTACGGTTCTATCGTATACTTCGCAGCAATTCTTGCTATTTCACCAACAAGCTATGAAGCAGCTCGTATTGACGGTGCATCTAAAATTCAACAAATTCGTTATGTAACTGTTCCTGGTATGGCTCCAACTCTTTCAATCATGTTAATTATGCGTGTTGGTCATGCATTAAATATCGGTTATGAAAAAGTTATGCTATTATATAAGGATCAAACATATGAAACAGCAGACGTTATTTCAACTTATGTAACTCGTTTAAGAACTGAAACAGGTTCTGCTCAAGGTACATCTTATGCAATTGGTATTGCAGCTGACTTAATGAACGCTATTATTGCTATGGCTCTAGTACTTGGTGCTAACGCTGTATCAAGAAAAGTTTCAGATACATCATTATTCTAGTTGGAGGTAATTTAAGTTATGAAGCGTTTAGACAGAACGGAAATTATATTTAAAGTACTTTCCTATGTGTTATTAACAATTTTTGCAATTGCATGTGTATATCCATTAGTCTACGTATTAGCTGTATCGCTATCAGATAACGCAGGTTATGGTTCAAACTCAGTAGTATTATTACCATTAATTTCTAACGGTGAAGGTGGTATTAGAGTTGGTATTGCCTCTTGGGGTAAGAACAAAAACGCATTTACTGACATCGTTTTAGACAAGGAATTCTGGTTTGCTTACTGTAATACAATTTTCTATGCATTCTATGGTACTCTAGTTTCTATGATTGTAGGTATCACTGGTGCTTATGCACTATCAAAGACACGTTTAATGTTTGGTAGAGGATTTAACTTCTTATTAACATTTACAATGTGGTTTAGTGCTGGTATCATTGCTACTTGGCAAAACTTTATCAAACTAGGTATTGATAATAAATACGGATTTATTCTTGGTTTAGGTTTCAATGCATTTAATATCATTTTATTAAGAAATGGTTTTAAAGGTGTTCCAACTGAAATTGAAGAAGCGGCAACAATCGATGGTGCTACTGAATTCCAATTATTAACTAAGATTTATATCCCAATGTCAAAATCATCTATTGCAACTGTTACAATGTTCTATGCATTAGCACGTTGGAATGGTTACTATTGGGCATCTATATTACTTGGTAACTATGTTAACAAGCCATTACAGGTGTACATGAGAGACAAACTTGAAGAAGGTAATGCCGAAGGTGCACAATCTTGGGAAACATTACACAACTATTCACAAGATAGCTTCATGTTTGCAATGATCATTTGTTCTATCATCCCAATTATCATCGTTTACCCAATGATGCAAAAATACTTTGCAGCTGGTGTAAATCTTGGTGGAGTTAAGGAATAGAAATATAAAAAAAGGAGAAAAGAAACTATGAAAAAAACTTTAAAAATTGCTAGTTTAGTAGTTCTAGCAGGTCTTGGTACTGCTTCTTTAGGATCTTGTAAGAAGACAGAAAAAATCAAGGCAAGTGGAGACATCGATGTTTCTATTAACTACAAAGGTACTGTTCAATCAGGTGTATCTTACAACGGTACAACAACTAAGACATTAACTTCAGGAGTAACTCTTCAAAAGGGTGACATCACTCCAACTTGGAAGTGCTTTGGTGAAAAGTTAACTGCTCTTTCTGGTAACACTGTTACTATCCGTGAAGGTAACGATTATTCTACAAAGGAATATAAGAATGACTGGGCTAACTATAACACAAAGGGATTCGTATCACCAACTGGTGAACAACTTGACCTTGTTATGGGTGACTCAAACATGTATACTACAGCTGTTAACTCAGGTAACCTTACTTCAATCGATGACAAGTTAGATTCAATGCCTAACTTCAAGAAGTGGGTTGACAATCATGAAGCAATTTGGAACTCAATGAAGTCAAATGATGGTCATGTATACTTCACTCCATACTTCGATGGTCTTGACTCAATCGAAGAAATGCAAGTAATGAATACTAAGTTTGTTGAACTATTATTAGATACTAATGATGGTTTTGATACAGCTACAACTATTACTTCAGTATATACTCCAACAGTTAAGGAAACTGCTGATCAAGAAGTTACTGTTGGTACTGGTGATAACAAGAACGTTGCTCCTAAGAAGGTAACTGTTCATATCACTGAAGCTAACAACGCAGTTGCTAAGCAAAATGCTTTAACAACTAAGAATGGTGCTACTTTAGTTCAAGCTTTAAAGGAAGCTTTAATCGCTGAATATGGTGACAACCTTGCTAAGTCTGCTGGTGGTAGAGCTGAAGGTGACGCTGTTATTTGGAATAAGTTATCTGAATTATTCACAGGTGTTAAGGCAACTTATACAACTGATGATATGGTAGCTTTATTACGTTGTGTAAAGGCTAACCCAGTTAAGTTAACAGGTAAGCAACAAGAAATGAACCCACTTGTACCACGTACTGCTGAAGGTAAGCGTACAATCAAGTTAAACTCACTAATCGCTTGGTGGGGACACAAGGGTATGGATTCAGAAAATGGTAAATTATTCTTCGATGAAGATGGTACTTTACAAGATGCTCGTACTCAAGCAGGTACTTATGACGGTCTAGAAGAATTAGGTAAATTATATCAAGAAGGTTTATTCGTAAAGAACTATACTCAAGACTCTAAGGGTACAGCTGGTGGTAAGACTGAATTCAGATCAGCTATGATGATGAATGGTACTGCATTCATGTTATATGACTACAATGCAACTTCATCTGTTTACAACCATGACGCTGGTCAAGCTGGTAATACTAACGAAAACTTCAACTATCAACCAGTTCTTGCTCCAATCGTTAAGTGGTCTTCAAAGGATCTTAACTACAAGGGTGTAAACTTAAAGGATAAGTACTTCAGATTCTCAGAATCTAACAGAACATTAAAGTCAGGTGGTTGGGCTATTCCTACAACTTCAGACAACGTTGATTCAGCATTAGCATTAATGGATTATATGTTCACTGAAGAAGGTGCTCGTATCCAAGACTTCGGTCCAGATGATGGTCATTATTGGACAGCTGGTAAGCTTGATGGTTTTGCAGATGATCAACCAATCATCAATGCTGACTTATTAAATGACGTTAATACTAACGGTACATATACTTGGAACGATTATTACAGAATTTATATCGGTTCAACTCAAGGTATCGGTCATGTTCGTCATGATGCTCTTGATATGCAAGTTACATTAGGTCAATCAGCTAAGGCTGGTATTGCTAATGTAAAGGCTGCTATTTCTGCTGACGTTGAAATTTTAGTTCAATCTTCAGTTAATACTGCAAATACAAGTAGATTCTTCCAATCTGTTCCAACTAACATTCCTCTAAATGCTGATGAAGAAACTAAGGCTGCTGGAGATGCAGTTAAGGGATTCACAAAGATTTGGAATACTTCAGACGCTGAACCAGCATGCATTAAGTATGTTATGGTAGGTGACAAGGCTCTTGATGTAGAAAACGGATTCAAGTCTAGAGCTGAAATGGAAGCTGCTTTCGATGCTTGCAACCTTAACTATCTAGCTTCTTATAGACATGAAGTTAAGTCTGTATTAGGTAAGTAGTTTTAATTATTAAAAATTCTCTTTTATAGTAAAGACTAGCCTTCGGGCTAGTCTTGCTATATCTTTTATTGGAGGCAATTATGAAATCTAAAAATTTAATTCTTCAAAAAGTAACTATAATAGTTGCATTAATTGCGTTAGGATTAGTTTTACTATCATCTTTAGGATTTGTTCAAGAAGACTGGATTGTTCTACTTTATCGTGGTCTTAGAAACCCAAGAGGTAACAACAACTTCTTTGGTCAATGTCTTGAATGGGAAAGCGTTGTATTCTCAGATTCTGAAGCTGTTGAATTTTATTACAATATTTGGGACAACATCCAAAGTGCCAACAATGCAATTTTTTATACATCTGTAATTGGATTTGTATTGATTGCTGTTGCCTGCATTACTGGTAATTATGGTAGAAGAAGATTCTACATCTCAAATTTAGTAAGTGGTTTATTATTCTCAGTTGTTGAGTTTATCATGGCTATTGTATCAATTGCTAAATGTAGCGTTGTTATTAAAGATATGAAAACTGCTACACCTGACTTTGAAGTTTATTACAATTTAACTGTTGCAAAGTATGAAGAATATCATCAAGCAACAGATGAGTTAAAAGTTATTAACTCAAATCATGTTTATTTAAATATCGTAATTATGGCTATTTTTGCTATTCTTACAATTTGCTTTGCTGTGTCAACTGTATATAAGTTCAAGAAGACATATGTTAAAGTAGAAAAAAATGAAATCGAAAAAGAAGAATCTAATGAAACATTAGGTGTTAAGATAGATACTGTCAAGGAGGCTAAGTAATTATGAGTAATGAAAATGTTAAATTAACAAATAAAAATACTAACTCCTCAGATAGAAAGTCAAAAAAGGCTCAAAAGGAAGAAAACAAGATTTTACGTCAACAAATTATTTCTTCTATGTCTGAAGCTGAATATAAAAACTTCCAATTAGAAAAATTAAGATACTTTGACAACAAAACTTCTCATAAATTAGGTTATGTTGGTATTATATGTTCTCTAATTGCATGTTTCTTAGCATTAAACTCTGTATCTCCATCTGCATTTTTAGGTGGATTTGGTGTAGTTCTTGCTATTTTATTAAATATCTTTATCCTTTTAACTGGTTTCTTAACAGTAGAAAAGGTTAAAGCTTATTCTATCGGATATTCAAAATATATGATTGGTCTTGGAGTAGTTTGTGCTTTAAGAATTTTATGGTATCCATTAACTACATTAGTTCAATATGGTAAATTTGTAAGTGATGCTAAAGCTGGTAGTTCAACTTGGGCTGATCTTATGTCTCGTTATAATTCAACTCTAGGTAAGTCTTTACTTTCTGGTACTCCAATTGATCAAAATGGTAATGTTATTTCTAACAACACTATTTTAAATAACAAGTTAGTACCAGTTGATGAAAGAATTATTCTTGACCATGTAAATACAACAGGTTATTTAACTGCTAATTACACTATCCGTGGATTATTAATGATTTTATTCCTAGGTGTTGCAGCTGCTTGCTTCATCATTGGTGGATTAATCGGTTTAAAGAAATCAATTATGTTAAAGAAGTATTTAACTTCTTTAGATAAGAAGAACTAGGAGGAATATTATGGCATCAGTAGTAACTTTAAAAGATGTAAATAAGATTTACCCTAGCG
>JAEELC010000050.1 GCA_016288675.1 Acholeplasmatales bacterium
AAAGAGTCATAGCTCTAAATGGTTTTAACGAGATCACATATGCGTCTCAAGGATTAAATAACTTTCCATCACTACTATTATACATTAATATTAAAAATAAAAAAACTAAGAGATTAAACTCCCAGTTTTAGTATACGAAAAAGACTAGCAAAAAATGCTAGTCAATTTCTTTATTTACCGTTAATTTCCCAACTTCTATCATAGAAATGGGTATGAATTAAATCATGAGCTATAACGCTTCCTGGTTTATTTAAGAATTCATCATAAACTTGCTTAACAAGTGGATTATCATGACAATATCTTAAATTCATTTTTTTATCGCCATCATATAAAGCTTTATTTCGATTAATACGAGCTTCATCCATAACTGGCTTCTTTAAGATTTTTATCTGTCCTCCGCCATTTACGCATCCACCCTTACAAGCCATTACTTCAACAAAATCAAAAGTCTTTTGTCCATTACGTATCTCATCAATTAACTTTTTAGCTTCTGCCATTTGGTTAGCAACTGCAACATGTAATGTCAATTTACCCATATCAACATAGGCTTCTTTTACATTATCTAAACCGCGAACAGCTTCAAAGCTTAAAAACTTATCTGATGGAGCATTAATACCATTTAAATAATAATATGCTGTACGTAGTGCAGCTTCCATAACACCACCAGTGTTACCGAAGATTAAACCCGCACCACTACCTTTTCCAAGCATATTGTCAAATTCTTGGTCTTCTAGAGAATTAAAATCTATTGCATGATCCTTAATCATCTTAGCTAATTCACGAGTTGTGATTGAAATATCACAATCTAATCCATCTAAGCCTTGAGATTTCATACCTTGACTTAATTCTACTCTTTTAGCTTCATATTTCTTAGCTGTACAAGGAGTAACAGATACAACTACTAAGTCCTTTGGGTTTATATTATTTTTTTTAGCAAATAATGTTTTAATTAATGTAGATTGAATTCCAATAGGACTCTTTACTGTTGATAAATGATTTAAATAATCTGGGTAAAACATTTCGCAAAAGCTAACCCAACCTGGACAGCAAGATGTAAACATTGGAAGAACTCCTTTATTTTGAATACGTTCAATTAATTCAAAGGCTTCTTCCATAATAGTCATATCAGCACCAAATGTAACATCTAAAACATAATCTGCACCAAGCTTTCTTAGTGCACTTACCATTTTAGACTCTACATTCGTTCCTGTAGGTAAGTTAAATGCATCTCCAAGAGAAACACGAACTGCAGGAGCAGTTATAAATACTACTTTTTTATTAGGATCAGCAATTGCTTGTTCAACATCAGATATATTAGATACTTCAGTTAAAGCGTTAAATGGACAAGCAATTATACATTGTCCACAATTTATACACACTCCATGATCGCCGTTTTTTTCTAAATCATAAAGTGGATAAACGCCCGCATCTAAAGTACAAGCTTTAACGCATAGTTTGCATTTTTTACATAAAGCATCATTGCAAACTATACTTGGATTTTCTTTTTCAATTGGAACTCTATGCTCCATTCCTGTAAATTTTGACATAATTTTTACCCTCTTTTAAAGTTAATAATAACTATACTACACTAATGATAATACATCATTATCATCCTGTTTTGCAACAGGTACTAACTTTTTAAGATGTAAAACTACTTCTTCACTATTAGTAAATGAGCTGAATTCACGAGTTAATGTTACAGTTAACATTGCCCAATCTCCAGCTTTAAATGTTGCTTTAATGTCATTCTTTGTTTCAAATCCAAGGAAACGAACATCATTTGCACAACAAGTCATTACCTTTCTTCCAGGTAAGAAGCTAGAGAAGTCGTCACAACCTTCAAGCTCTTGTAAGCAAGCAAGGAAAGTAATCTCTTTATTATAATATCTTTCGTAATTATCAAATGCATCCATATAGAAAGTAGGATAATCACGTTCTTTTAAAACAATTTCATCCTTGCTAAAATCATAAGGAAGATCTTCTGCAAGAGTTTCAGTTAAAGCACCATCTTTACCTTCAAATGCAATTTGTGCATTAGCATTAAATGCACGTAGCATTCTTCTATAGCTTGCTAAATCCTTAACCTTATCACATCTGTTAAAAACAATCAAATCAGCATCTTTAACTAAATTATTAAAGATTTGCTTCATATTATTAAAATATACATTAAATGTAGATGCGTCAATTAATGAAATAACTTGACCTATCACATATGTTTCAGGTAAATCAAGTTCTTCAAATTTGAAGAATGAATTGAACTCAATTACAACACGTGCAGGTTCATAAACTTTATCCATTCTTTCAAAGAAGTCACGTGTTAATTCGCTTTGAGAAGAAATATATGTTACATGAACATGATACTTTTCTAAAAAGCTATTTTCATATTCAACTTCTCCTTCTTCACATACTACAAGTAAAGTTTCTCCTACTTGGCCTTCGAAATTAGAAGAAATGACATCCTTGATTAAGGATGTCTTTCCACTCTCTAGAAAACCATTAATTAAAAATACTGGAATTTCTACCATAAATAATTATATTCTCCTATTTACTTTAAAAGTAAATCTTTAATATCTTTCTTCTTAATATTTGAACCGATAATACAAATCTTTCCACATGCAAATGGACTAGTATGACGAACGTCAACTTGACCTGGAACAAGGTCAAATTCTAACCAATTAGAACCAGCGTTAACATAACCCTTAACACGTAAAATTGTACCAAACTCCTCAGTTTCTGATAATGTATGTAATGAAGCCTTTAAAGTTTCTTCATCAAATACCTTAGCGGTATCAAAACCAAATGAAGTAAATACATCATCCGCATCTAATTCACCTTCATGGTGGTGATGATGACATGAGCAATTTGGATCATCACATTCTTCATCATCGTCATCATGGTGATGGTGGTGGCATTCACATTCTTCATCATCGTCATCATGGTGATGGTGGTGGCATTCACATTCTTCATCATCGTCATCATGGTGATGGTGATGGCATTCACATTCTTCATCGTCGTCATCATGGTGATGGTGGTG
>JAEELC010000006.1 GCA_016288675.1 Acholeplasmatales bacterium
GAAGATGTAATAGATTATCTAGATAGTATAGAAGAATAAAAAAAAGAGTAACTTTTAATTAAGTTACTCCTTTTTTAATCTTAATAAATTTATTTCTAATTAGAATCAATTATATATTAATTCACTTCTGATTAAATTAATAAATAATTTCTGAGCATCAGTAAATATTTGTTCAAAATTTGTATATTTATTTAATTCAACTCCTGAAACTATAAAATTAATAACTCCACCAGTAATAAAAGAAATAGTTTGATCTAGACTATATTTTAATTGTTTGTTAATCCCACTATTTATTAACATATCTTTAAATTTAGATTTAAAGAAATTTTCGAAAGAAAAATATATGTAGCCAGCTTTATGACTAGCTATTGATATTACTAGATTTAATCTTTTATTTAGAGCTTCAACGAAATAATATAAATAGTTTGATACTTTTTTATAAGGATTTCCTTCTGGATTGTTAATTTTATCCCTAATTGGAAGATTATTTAAAGCTTCTTCATCCATATCACGAAAGATTGAATCTAACAATTCATATTTATCTTTAAAATGCTGATAATATGTAATTCTATTTATATGCGCAACAGCACATAAACTTTTAATTGATATATCATCAAAGTCTGTTTCTATAATAGAATTTAAAAATGCATCTTTTAATTTTATTTCAGTTTGTTCATATCTTTTATCCATAACTATACACTTTCCTTTAATTGTAATGCTAACTTGTTTGATTTAAATATACGCATTTATTATACTAAAAATAGACTACATTGTGTAGTTTATTTTTTAAAAATTAGGTGAAAAGTATGAAAATTGCAATCGTTACAGATAGTTCAAGTGGATTTAATAATTTAGAACTTGAAAAATATAAAAATTTATTTAAATTAGAAATACCATATTATTTAGATGATAAAGAATATGATGATTCTTTAGAAAATACTATGTTTTTTTCTTTATTAAATAATAGTAAGACAATTCAAACAAGTCAGCCACATCCTCTTAATGTTGTAAATTTATGGAATAAAATATTAAAAGATTTTGATTACATAATAAATTTAAATATTTCATCAGGTTTATCAGGAACTTATCAAACATTATCTAATTTAGCTTTAGATGAAGATTTTAATGGTAAAGTATTTGTGGTTGATACTAAGCGTGTTTCGCTTACTTTAAAGATATTTGTACTAGAAGCTTTAAAGTTAATAGATTCTGGCTTTAATGTAAACGAGATTATTACTTATTTAGAAAATAATAATAAGAATGCTAAAATCTTCATAAGTATTCCAAATCTAAAATATTTAAAGAAAGGGGGAAGACTTACTAAGGAAGTAGCATTGCTTGCAACATTGTTTCAAATAAAACCAGTATTACGTCTTGAAGGTGGGGTTCTTTAAAATTATAAGAAAACTCATTCGAAGAAACAAAGCATTGAGGTTCTTGTTAAAGCGGTTGGTGAAGAAATGGAAAATCAATTTAAAGCCTATAAAGATAATAATGAATTAGTACTTGGTATTGCATATACTAATAATTATAAAGACGCTTTAAGGCTTAAAGAAAGATTAGAAGAAGAATATCCTACTGTGAAGATATATATGATTGATCCTTTATGCAAGACAATTAGCTGTCATACTGGGGATGAGGGGTTAGGTATTTGCATATCTCGCATAATTAAAGAATTAATTTAGTTTTATTTAATTGTAAATAAGATACAAAACTTGTATAATTTAATTAGATACTATAAGGAGTTGATTTATTATGAGACTTACTTCTTTAAAATATAATAAAGAAAAGAAAACTAAATATGTTACAAATGCAAACGAAGATGAACTAGTTGAACGTTTAGGTGCATTAGAAGATATTCTTACTAGAAACAATATTAATGATGATGTAGAACTTGAACGTTTAATCATATTAGGACATGCTGGTTTCTCTCGTATTAAGCTAGCCATGGGACATAGAGTTTATGTTGTTGTTGGAAATAAGATTAAGAAAGCTCATTTGAAGGGATATGCTAATAGCGATGATAATTTAACTGATTTAATTATTGAACGTAAAGAACAAACTGCTATTGTTCCTTACAATAGATTATTTATATCTCGCCGTGAAGCACGTCGTGCTAGAAAGGCTCGTCAAAAATATAAATTAAATCCAGAACAATATGCATTAATTTTTGGTTCAAAGCCATTTAAGAAAAATACATTCTTACTAGAAAGTGTTCGTGGTACTGATACATTCGTTATTGTGCAAAAAGCTTTCAAGGCTTACTTTAAGACATCTTATCCTGGAACATTTACTGAAGATGAATTAAAGTCTAATTTTAATTTAGATATTGATGTATGCTTCAAAGAAGAACGCGCTAAATATAAAGAAAAAGCTAAATATTTAAAATCTAAGTGGATTTACTAATAAAAGTTTCAGGATTATCCTGAAACTTTTTTAAAAAGGAGAAAAAATATTATGAATTATAAAATTATTAAATCGAGTGTTATTGTTTCATTAATTGTTCTTGGGACATTATTAATTAATATATCTATTAGTGAATTAGGTACTGATAGATTTATTGATAAAGGTTTTAATTATATTTATTTATTAGTAATTAATATAATTTCATTAGCTTCATTTGTTTATTTTGAACTTAAAAAGAGTAAAGCTAGATTAGTTTCATATATTGTTACATTTGTATTATTCTTATTATGCTTAATTGGATTAAAAGAATATAAAGATGTATTATATAGCATCCGTTATGTTTATATTTTAACTTTAATTATTATGTATGGTTATTCTATATATAATTTAATTGATTTAGGTAAGACAATATATCCTAACTTTAATGAATAAATAAATTGTTTAGTATATTAATTTATGCTAAAATATTTAAAAGGAAGGATGATTAGATGAATTTATTAGCTTATGTTTGGATATTTTTTGCTATAGGTAGCTTAATATATTCTGTATTACTTGGCAATGATAGTGATAAAATAATTCCAGACAGTTTTAAAAGAAATAGAAATCACCTTTTTTATAATACATGGAGAATGTTTGCAGGGGCTTCATTTTTAGTTCTTGCTGCTGCATTTGTATTATATGCTATGTCTTGTTATCAAAATAACGCTAGTACACATTATTTGTTAGTAGGACTTGGTACTATTATGCTTCTTATTGGTGGTACAATTTTATTTATATTTAATAGAAAAGCACTTAAACTATTTAATCCAGGCTTTTATGAACGCTTTGAGGAAGAAGATAGACAAAAGAAAGCATTAAAACAAAGAAGAAAAGAAGAAAAAGAAGAGCGTAAACGCTTGAAAAAAGATAGAAAGAAAGGTAAAGAAGAATAATATGATCGTTTATTTTATTTTAGCATTATTATTTATAGTATTTGATGTACTTTTTATAATTAATAAATTCTTTGGAGATTCATATAAGAATTGTCCTGATGAACTTGCA
>JAEELC010000051.1 GCA_016288675.1 Acholeplasmatales bacterium
ATTGTATTATCAATATTTATAATGACTTGTACAAATCCATTATTAAAAGCTATGGCTACTGATCCATCTATAATAGATGCATCCGCAACGTATATTAGAATAGAAGCCATAGCTAATGTATTTGGTATATTAAGCCAATTCGCATTAGTTGGATTAGTAACTTTAGGTAAAGATAAGTTAGTTTATATCTTAACAGGTGTTAAATTAGTATTATGTGTATTCTTAGATTTATTCTTAGTATCAACATTATCATGTTCTGCAAATTTAGGTGTAAATGGTATTGGCGTAACAAATATCATTGTTAATCTAATTATTTTTGGAACATCTTTATTCTTATTAGCTAAGAATGAAGTTAATGTATTTAACAAAGAGAAGATGGATTTCAAGTGGATGAAGGAATTTATTAAAATTGGTGGAATCTCAGGAGTTGAATCATTCGTTAGAAACTTAGCTTATATGGTAATGGTTGCTAGAATGGTAAATGTAGTTAACGAACAAGAAACATATTGGGTTGCTAATAACTTTATTTGGGGATGGTTACTATTACCAATTACTCAACTTGGTGAATTGATTAAACAAGAAACATCTACAAATAAAGATGCAGTTAAAAATAATACACTTGGTTATTTTACAATTACTACTATAACAGTATTAGCTTGGTGTATACTAATACCTTTATACAAACCATTTATGACTCATGTATTGAATTTTAGTGATGTAGATAAATTGTTTGAACTTGTAATGGTATTATTTGGATTCTATATCCTATATGCAATCCAAAATGTATTTGATGCAACATTCTATGGATTAGGTAAGACACATTATATGTTATTTGAATCAATAGTAACAAATACATTATATTATGGAACAGCATTTATTCTTTGGAAATGTGGAGTTTGGACTCCATCATTAATAGGAATTGCATTATTGTTTGGTATTGGTAATGCATTTGATACTCTAGTATCACTTGGTGCATATGGATTCTTATTAAGGAGACAAGGCATTAATATACTTGATGTAGAGAATTCAAGAATAAATTTGTAAGCTATCTAGATTTAGGGGTTAATAAATGAAATTATTTGTAGTTGGAAACATAAGTGCAGGTAAATCTTACTTTATAGAAAAGATAAAAGCGTTATTACCAAATTATCATATTCTTAAAATTGATGAATATAGAAAACAATACTGTGATGGAACACTAGAAAAAGAACTTCAAATGTGGGATGATTTTCCAAAGGAAATTATTAAATATGAAGATGTAATTGTAGAATTATCTGGTGGTGGAAAAGTTGCAAATAATATTATTAATCTTTTAGAAGATAACTCATTTATAGTGATTTATATTGATACGGACACAAAAATTTGTATTAAGAGAAGTAAAGATATAAACTTTAAAGATACACCATATCCAAAAGAATTTAAAGAACCAATAGAAGAAACTATAAAGAGATTAGGAAATGATTTTGAAAATCAAATTAATAATAGATGGACAAAAGCATTAAAGATTATTAAAGTAAAATCAAGTGATGATCCGATTAAATTTGCTTTACCTCAATATCATGAATTATTTAAATTAAAAGCTGTTCTTAGAAATATTAAGGGAAGTTTATTCACTTTTGGTTCAACTGGAAGAGGAATGATGAATAATTCTTCTGATGTAGATACATATTTTTTGACTAAAGAATCCAAAGATAATCTTTATAAAATTTTATCAAAAGAGTTTGATAGCGTTCATATAATGCAAAATGAATTTGTTATAAGAGAAAATGACATCTTACTAGAAATGAATTACATAAATGATATTAAAGATGCTTATTATTTTTATAGTACAAGTTTTATTACTAATCCAAGTAAAACAATTTTAAAAGATGACTTTGATATAATTGATGATTTGAAAAAAGCATCTAAACTAGAACCAAATAAAAAAGAAATAGTTGACTTTACAGTTGAAAGATTAGATTATTATGTAGAATCTTTAAGAAGATTAATACTAAAAAATGATGAATATAAATATTACTTTCATAATAATATAGTTGTCCATGAATATGTAAGATTAAAAGCATTCTTAAAGGATGAATTTGCTTATAATTATTTACCTCATAATGCTAAACAATATTTAACTGAAGAAGAATGGAAAAATATATTATATTCATATGGTGATAATCAAGAAACTCATTATCAAATGGTAAGGAAAATGAGTGATGAAATTATTTATAAGATAAAGGAACTCTATAAGTAAAAAAGTATAAGTTTTATGAATAGAATTATAATCGATTTGACCTGATATTTACATATTGGTGAATTTCCAATTGAGACGGTATGTTTGCTTTCGCTAAAATGAATTTAAAAATAATTCTAGGTTATTAATGAATGATTCGATTTTGATTTTGTCATTTTTTCAATGGTGACAATAAAAAAAAACGTTTTCATAAAAAAAACTGCTTACACGATTATTTTATTTTTGATAAACTATATTTGTAATTCAATTTTTAAGACGTTAAATGTCATCTCTTCATACGTCAGACGAAGAGATATGTTTAATGTCTTTTTTTTATTGTCTAAGGAGGTTAAAAATATGAATTCGTCTAAATTTTTAGAAACAGAAAAAATGTCAAAATTGATTGTTAAATTTTCTATTCCGTGTATTTTATCTTTACTTGTTAGTGCATTATATAATATAGTTGACCAAATTTTCATTGGAAATTCATCT
Organism: Acholeplasmatales bacterium; assembly: GCA_016288675.1. Lineage (GTDB taxonomy): Bacteria > Bacillota_I > Bacilli_A > Acholeplasmatales > Anaeroplasmataceae > JAEELC01. The sequence goes on from JAEELC010000051.1 coordinate 2,711, forward strand.
GTCGGTACATTAGGTAATACTGCGACTACCATTGTTTTTCCTTTAACAGTTATTGCATTAGCTTTTGGACTTGTATTAGGTGATGGTGCTGCAGCATATATGTCTATATTACTTGGTAAAGGTGAAAAAGAAAAATTACCTAAGGTTGTAGGAACAAGTATTGTTGTTTCATTATTTTGTTCTTTGTTATTTTATGCAGTTTGCTTTCCATTACTTGACAATATCTTGGATTTCTTTGGTGCTAAAACTATTGAATCACTTACTCTTGCTCATGAATATGGATTTATAATTGTAATTGGCTTTCCTTTTTATATCTTAACATCTACTCTTAATTCGATTATTAGAGCAGATAATTCTCCTCAAGTTGCTATGCTTTCATTACTTGCAGGTGCTTTATTTAATATCGTTTTTGATGCTTTAATGATTTTAGTATGGAATATGGGAGTTCATGGTGCAGCATTAGCAACAATTTTAGGCCAAGTTGTTTCTTTTATTATTTCATCATTATATTTATTTAAAACAAAGACATTTAAGTTATCGCTAAAATCATTTATACCTGATTTTAAGGAACTAGTTAGTGTTTTAAAGCTTGGCTTATCATCATTTTTAACACAAATATCAATTGTTATTATTTCAGTGGTTTCAATGAACACTCTTGCTCGTTATGGAATGAATTCTAAATATGGAGTAAATGATCCTCAAGCAATTGTTGGTGTAATTATGAAGGTGTTTACTATTGTTATTAATATTGTTGTTGGTATTGCTGCAGGTGCACAACCTGTTATTGGATATAATTATGGTGCAGAAAAATATGATAGAGTTAAACAAGGATATTTCATTGTATTAATTTCTTCTATAGTAGTAGCGTTAATTGCAACTATTTTATTTCAAACTATTCCAACTCAAATAGTTGGTATGTTTGGCGCAAAAACTACTAATCCAGAGACTTACTTTGAATTTGGAGAAAAGACAGTTAGAATCTATTTAATGCTTATTGTTTTCACATGTATTCAAAAGGTGTCTTCAATTTTCTTACAATCAATTTCCTCTCCAGTCAAGGCAACAGTTTTATCACTTGTTAGAGATGTAATTGTTTTTGTTCCATTAACTATCTTTTTACCAATTGGTCTTGGTATTGAAGGTGTTTTGTGGGCGGCGCCAATATCAGATTCAATTGCTATAGTATGTACATTTATCTTAGTTTTCTTAGAGCTTAGAAAATTAGGGAAGAATAATCAAGTGAAAGAATACTCATATAGCTTAGAAAAATAAAATTGAAACTAAGATATTCGTGATTTTTTTAAAGCGTGTGAATGCTTGTTGCATGTCGAGTTAATCACGTTACTAGTTAGCAAGGATGCTAAATAAAATGTTAAAAAAGTGGCTTAAATATGTTGGGTACCCAATAATTTTGAGCCTCTTTTTTTATGCCCTAAAAAATGAACTAGTAGTAACCCAACTCATATAACCTTGTCACCATCATAGGAGGTATATGACTAGATGAAAGGCCTCAACCTCGTTCTAGTGACTAGATTGTGACTAGGTGGTGGCATCTAGTAGTCGGACCAAGTGACAATCAGGGTTGTTCCAATCATTTGACTGGATAAAAAACTGAGCATTCATTTTTTATCGGAAATTATCTTGTTGTATATTTCTGACAAAAATATCATAAAACTTGTTACTTACATATTCATTAAAAAAATATCGGTTTACCGATATAATATTTTTAAGATGTGATGGCATATGACATTTGCAGATTTATTAATCAATAAAAATTTAACAGTATATAAATTATCAAAAGATTCAGGAGTTCCTAAACTACTATTTTTGATATTTCTTCAGGTAAATCAAATATTTTAGATTGTAGCGGTAGAAACTTACTTAAATTATCTAAGTGTTTAGGTGTATCTATTGAGGATTTATTAAACCTAGATCAAGAATTATATAATCTGCATATGATAAAAATATACCTGCATTTTTAGCAAAGTCTATTGATAATTTAAAAAAGTTAAAAAGAAAAAAAGCAGTTTACTTGATTGTTATTTAGTATATCTTTCTAACGCAGTTGAAAAATATTGTAAAGAAAATGGATTCAAGCATGAAGGAAATTATTCAAAATGGGGACCTTATGGTTTTACTAGAGATCGTAAGTTATGTATAGAAGAATATTATTCAAATGCTTTGATAAACACATATAAAAATGTTTCTGGTTATATTTATAGAGCAAAAAAAGTTACTGATTCTGGCTTTGAAATTAATATACCAGATGCTATTACTTCTAAAAAATCTGTTGAAGTATATGATGTTGAATATGTAGCTGATGCTTATGAAGAAATATTGAAGGCTGAAAAAAACGGATTAATTAAAATTATACGATATGATGACATGACAGATAAAAAGAAAGAATGGTTAAAAAATATAATTAAAGAGGAATATAAAAATGCAATTGATCATCCAGAATATCGATTTTTCCTCAAAGGATTTTTTTCATCAATCATATCATGATATTAAAATTAGATTAAAAACTGATAAAATATTTCATATCAACTAATTATATGGTAATACTATTTATTTGTTATATAATTAACTATCCATTTTATTTCTCAATGGCTATTATGGCTTGAAGTCGCAACCGACCGTTGAATGTGTAGCATTATTAACACGTGTTTCTAATCAATCTAAAAAATAATATTAAAAAAAATAGCCTCGAAATTTAATTATTTTGAGGCTTTTATTTTATTGATTTGAGCTTAAATATAAAATATAATTATCCTTAAAAAGGATTACTTAATAAACTAAATTTATTCTTTAAAATTAGACTTATTTTATTAATAATTTTATATAACTTTTTTGGAGAGGAAGTTTTTTTATGATGGGA
>JAEELC010000052.1 GCA_016288675.1 Acholeplasmatales bacterium
AGAAGGCTGACAAGGTTTTAGTTGGTGGTGCTATGATGTTCACATTCTTAAAGGCACAAGGTAAGAACATCGGTAATTCTCGTTGTGAAGAACAAGAATTCGTTGATTTAGCTAAGAGCTTACTTGAAAAGGCAAATGGTAAGATTGTTCTTCCAGTTGATGCTTTAGTTAACAAAGAATTTGCTGATACATTAGGTACAGCTAAGGAAATCGGTACATTTGATGCTGATGATATGGGTCTTGATATTGGACCTAAGACTCTTGAATTATTCAAGAAGGAATTAGCTGGTGCTAAGACTGTTGTATGGAATGGACCTATGGGTGTATTCGAAATGAAGAACTATGCTCATGGTACAATCGGTATTTGTGATATGTTAGCTTCATTAACTAAGGAAGGTGCTGCTACTATTATTGGTGGTGGTGATTCAGCAGCAGCTGCTAACCAACTTGGTTATGGTGATAAGGTTTCACACATCTCTACAGGTGGTGGAGCTTCTCTTGAATATCTAGAAGGTAAGGCATTACCAGGTATTACTTGCTTAAGCGAAAAGTAATTTAATAGAAAAAGAAAAAGAGAAGAAGTAATGAAGGAGATACAACAAATGGAAAAGAAAATTGTAGTAAAAAGTACTGTTGGACTTCATGCAAGTCTTGCAGCAAAAGTAGTTCAAGCTGCTTCAAAATATTCTGTAGACATTACACTACATTATCATGATAAGGTAGTAGATGTTAAATCTATTCTAGGTTTAATGTCATTAGCCGTACCTCAAGGAGAAGATGTTGTTGTAGTTGCTCAAGGAGATCAAGCTGAAAGAGCAATTGATGAAATCAGTGCTCTATTAGAAAGCCAAAACTAAGGAGGGTCTATGCGTAAGCCAATTGTTGCTGGCAACTGGAAGATGTATAAGACTCGTGATGAGGGAATACATTTCGTTTACGATGTAAACGACGAAGTGCCAGATAGAAATGAGATTGAAACTATCATTTGTGCACCAGCTATTCTATTACGTTGTCTAACACGTAGACAAGGAGAAAATTTAAGAATAGGTGCTCAAAATGTGCATTATGCAGAAGAAGGAGCATATACAGGTGAAATATCACCAGCTATGCTTGCATCTACAGGTGTTACTTATTGTATTATCGGTCATTCTGAACGTCGTCAATTCAACGGTGAAACTGAAACGGATGTTAATTTAAAATTAAAAGCCGCTTTAAAGCACAACATTATTCCTATTGTATGCGTTGGTGAAACTAGAGACCAAATGGAACATAGTGACACAGATTATATTTTAGGCCTTCAAGTAAAATTAGCTTTAAAAGGTATTACTGCTGAAGAAATTCCTAACATAATTATTGCATATGAACCAATTTGGGCTGTCGGTGCTAAGCAAAGTGCTCCAGCAGATTTAGCTAATGCTAAATGTGGTTTTATTCGAAAAATTATAGCTAAGACTTATAACCAAGAAGTAGCAAACCAAATTCGTATTTTATATGGTGGTTCTGTTAATAAAACTAATTATGAAGAACTTATCCACATGGAAAACGTTGATGGTGCCTTACTAGGACGTGCAAGCCTTGATAGTGATCATTTCCTTACAATTTGTCAAATGACTCAAAAGTATTTGGATGAATTAAAGGAAAAAAACAAATAAAAAAATACGGTTGATACTTTATCAACCGTTATTTTTTTATTTATTATATCTTTTCATACTTGCTTCATATATTAAAATTGAACAAGCAACAGATACATTTAAGCTATTATTTGAACCGTACATAGGAATGAATACTTTTTCATGTTTATGATTATACCAATCTGGATTTATTCCAAATCTTTCATTTCCTACTACAATTGCAATCTTACCTGAGTAATCATATTTTTGATAATCTTTTCCAAGATTTGGTTCTCCTAAGAAAATTGTATATCCATTATCTAGTAAGAATTTTAATGTATCTTGATAACTAGCTTCAACTGTAGGAATAAGTAGATTACATCCACGTGAGCTTGATACAAGACTAGGGTTGTTTTTCTTCGTAATAGGATCAACTAAGATTAAACCACCAACATTAGCAGAATCACATGTTCTGTAAATTGTACCGATATTTCCAGGAATTTCTAGTTTATCTGTTACAACTAGATAGTCAATATTTTTTAAATCATCTAATTTCTTTTCGCCTAAATCAATTATTGCAAAAAGACCAGCACTATTATTTTTTCTTTTTAAAGATTCAACTAGTTTAGAAGAAATTAAATAAGTATTTTTTGCAATAGATTTAAAATATTTAATATCTTCTAATGTATCTTCATGGTATTCTTCATCTGGATTATAGAAGAAGTCTAGAATATTAACCTTATAATTTTTTGATAATCTTAATACAGATAAATCATCTGTAGCTACTAAGTTACCTTCACCAGATTTAAGTAATTTTTTTAATTCTTCAAATTTAGGATCTTGTTTACCAATTTGTTTTTCCATAATACTCACCAAAATAAAAAGAAGAGTTATTTCTCTTCTTTAGCTAAGAACGCTTTAATACAATCAAATGTTTCATCACTTATGATATGTTCGATTCTACAAGCGTCATCTTCAGCAGTTTTTTCGCTTACACCAAAGCTTTGTAGAAGTTTAGTTAAAGATTGATGCTTCGAATAAACATTATTTGCTACTTCTTTTCCTCTACTTGTTAGAATAATAGATTGATCAGATAATACCTCTAAAAATCCATTTTCTTTAAGGCTCTTAATTGCTATAGATACACTTGGTCTTGAGAAGTTAAGTTCACGAACAACATCGATGGCTCTAACTTTATCTTGCTTTTCACTTAATCTTAATATAGTTTCAAGATACATTTCTTGAGATTCATGTAATTCCATAAAAAGACACCTCACTAATTTCTTAATTATTATATCATAAAAATAATTATTTTTTAAGCAATATGTATAATATGTATCATATGTAATTATTGTTACATATTAAAATAATAAATAAATTTATAATACTAATGGTGATAGTATGAGAAAAAGAATTTATTTATTAGGAATTGTATCAGTTTTTTGTCTTGTTAGCTGCAAGAATATCTCTGATGCACTTAAAGTAGCAACTCCAGG
>JAEELC010000053.1 GCA_016288675.1 Acholeplasmatales bacterium
AGAACGTCTTGATGTTCTTCGTCTCTGAAATGCTCAGCCATTGTTAAACCAGTTAAAGCTACTCTCATACGAGCTCCTGGTGGTTCATTCATTTGACCGAAGACCATGGCAGTTTTATTAATAACACCACTTTGTTTCATTTCAGAATATAAGTCATTACCTTCACGAGTACGCTCACCAACACCAGTGAATACAGAAATACCACCATGCTCTTGAGCAACGTTGTGAATTAATTCTTGAATTAATACGGTTTTACCAACACCGGCACCACCGAATAAACCTACTTTACCACCCTTAATATATGGGGCAAGAAGGTCGATAACCTTAATACCAGTTTCAAGTATTTCTACCTTTGTAGATAGGTCATCTAGTTTAGGAGCTGGCTTATGAATTGGTGCTCTATTAACACCATCTAAAGCTTCTCCACGGTCAATAGGATCTCCTAGTACGTTAAACATACGACCAAGAGTCGCTTCACCTACAGGAACAGTAATAGGACTTCCTGTTGAAACTACTTTCATTCCACGAACTAAACCGTCAGTAGAATCCATTGAAATACAACGTACTACACCATTACCAACATGAAGTTCAACTTCAAGAGTTAAATTGATTTCTACGCCGTTATTTTCACTAGCGCTAATTTTGCAAGTTAATGCGTCATTAATATTAGGTAACGCATTTTCTTCAAACTTAACGTCAACAACTGGTCCCTTAACGGAAACAATTTTACCGTCCATGTTATTCTCCTCCTATCGCATTAGCTCCACCAATAATGTCAATTAACTCATTAGTAATAACATTTTGACGAGCTCTATTATATAATAATTGCAACTTACCGATAACTTGATCAGCATTATCAGTTGCGCTACGCATTGCATTCATTCTTGCAGCGTGTTCACTTGTCTTAGCGTCTAAGATGACACCATAGATAATATCTTCAATATATTGAGGTAACATCATATCAAGAGTTCTAGAAATACCTGATTCATATTCATAATCAACAGGATTAATCTCACCATTAATTTCTTTAATAGGAAGTAATTGAATTTGTCTAGTTTCTTGAGTTAATGTATTAACATAATTATTATAAATAATAACTAGTTTATCAATTTTTTTATCGATATAATCTTTAATAATACCTTCAGCAAGAGGAACGATATCATTAAACATAACGTCATCACGTACTAAAACTGGTTTATCATTAAAAGTATTATAACCTTTTCTCTTAATATAAGAATAACCACGTCTACCAACAGCAGAAACCTTAACATTATCAAGGCTTAAACCATTATTTGAAAGTTCAGCTTCAAGAGCTTTAAATACGTTAGCATTATAAGCTCCAGCAAGTCCTTTATCAGATGTGATTAAAAGGTAACAAATATTCTTAATTGGTCTATCACTCATTAAAGGATGAGTATAATCAGAACCAGCCTTAGCAACGATAGACTTAGTCATTGAAGCGATGTTTTCCATAAAGGATTGATAATTCTTATATGTTCTTTCTGCTCTTTTAACTTTAGATTGAGAAACCATATACATCGCTTTAGTAATTTGAGAAGTGCTCTTTGTTGAATCAATACGTGTCTTTACTTCTCTTAAAGAGTTTGCCATAAGCTACCTCCTTAGTTAAATCTCTTCTTGAAATCAAGAATATAAGCGTTTAATCTATCTAGATCTTGTGGTAAAGCCTTAGTTGTACGAATTTCTTCTGTAATAGCCTTACCAGCTTCAGTTAAGTCTAAATCACGATATAAATCATGTTCAAATCTTAAAATATCTTTAACAGCAATTGTATCTAGGTATCCATTAACTAAGCAATAAAGGATTACAGATTCCTTTTCGAAAGGAATAGTTTCATGTAAACCTTGCTTTAAGATTTCAACAGTACGTTCACCACGATCAAGACGAGCCTTAGTTGAAGCGTCAAGGTCACTACCAAATTGAGTGAATGCTTCAAGTTCACGGTAGCTTGCTAAATCAAGACGAAGTGTACCTGAAACCTTCTTAATAGCCTTAGTTTGAGCAGCACCACCTACACGAGATACTGAAAGACCGGCGTTAATAGCTGGACGAATACCTTTGTAGAATGAGTCAGATTGTAAGAAGATTTGACCATCAGTGATTGAAATAACATTTGTTGGAATATAAGCAGAAATATCTCCTGCTTGTGTTTCAATAATAGGAAGAGCTGTAATAGATCCTCCACCAAGTTCAGCACTTAATTTAGCTGCACGTTCAAGTAAACGAGAGTGTAAATAGAATACATCACCTGGATAAGCTTCACGTCCTGGTGGACGATGTAATAGTAAGGAAAGTTCACGGTATGCAACGGCATGCTTTGACAAATCGTCATAAACGATTAAGCAATCCTTTCCTTGATACATAAAGTATTCAGCTAATGTAACACCTGAATATGGTGCTAAATATAAAACTGGAGCTGGGTTTGATGCTGTAGCTGATACAATGATTGAATAATCCATTGCACCATAGCTCTTTAATGTTTCATAAACATCTTCTACAGTTGATTGCTTTTGACCAATTGCTACATAAATACAAATAACATCCTTACCCTTTTGGTTAAGAATTGTATCTACAGCAATACTTGTTTTACCTGTTTGTCTGTCACCAATGATTAATTCACGTTGACCACGACCAATAGGTACTAGTGCATCTAGAGCTTTGATACCAGTTTGAAGTGGTGTATTAACACTTGATCTGTCCATAACACCAGTAGCTTTCTTTTCAATAGGACGATAATCCTTTGCTTCGATAGCTCCTTTACCATCAAGTGGTAATCCAAGTGGATCAATAATACGACCGATAAAATCTTCTCCTACTGGGATATTTAAAATTTTACCAGTACACTTAACGATATCACCTTCACGTACCTTACTTGAATCACCAAGTAAGATAGCTCCGACAGAGTCACTTTCAAGGTTTTGAACCATACCATAAACATCATTAGGGAAAATTAAAAGTTCACTACTCATAGCATTGTCTAATCCGTGGATAATGGCAATACCATCACCTACAGATACAACAGTACCGATAGTTTCTGTCTTAATATCATCCTTATAAGCTTCAATTTGTTTTTTGATAAGATTCGAAATCTCTGATAAATTGATATTACTCATAAAGTGTCCTTTCTAAATAGATTTCTTTAAATGGCTTAATTGGTTGTTTAATGATAAATCTAAGCTTCTACCATTATATACAGCCTTAATACCACCAATTAAAGATTCATCTACATAATTATAAATTATTATTCTCTTTTGACCGATTGCCTTCTTTAATGTTTCTTCAACACTTAAGATTTCTTTCTTAGTTAATAAAGATGCTGAATATACATCAACCTTAACTGCACCATTGTCAGCTAAAATTAATTGTTCATATTCAAAAGCAATCTCTTTAATCATATCCATACGATTATTGTCTAAAAGTACAAATAAGAAATCAATAAAAATAGGTTCGAAATCAATAAGAGTATTTTTAATTGCATCCTTCTTATCAGCAAGTGTAATACGAGGATAAGTTAATACTTTTAAAAAGTCGGGATTGTCATTTAATAACTTAACAAATAAGTTGAAGTTATCATTAACAAGTTCTTCTTCAGAGTTTGCTTGAGCAAGTTCAAATATAGCCTTTGCGTATTCATTAGCTATCATTTGATTTCAGCTCCTTCGATGATAGAGTTAACTACATCTAGATATTTTTCTCTATCAACTTCATGTTCAACAATCTTAGAAGCAGCTTCAAATGCAATAGTAACAATTTCATTCTTGATTTCTTGTTGCTTATTGCTAACTTCTCTTAAGATGTCTTGCTTTGATGCTTCAAGACGAGCCTTTGCTTCTTCCTTAGCAGCATTAATGATTTCCTCTTTACGAGCATTACCATCCATTTCTGCACTTTGGATAATTCTTCTAACTTCATCTTGAGCTTCAGCTAATTGCTTCTCAAGGTCTTCCTTTAAAGCTTGAGCCTTTGCATTAGTTTCACGTGCTTGATTTAATTCTTCATCAATCTTAGCCTTACGAGCTTCTAACATATTAGTAATAGGCTTCCATAATAAGAATTTAACTAATAAGAAAAGAACAAATGTTGCAACTAATTGCATCATAAATTGGCTAAACCATTGTAGCCATTGTTCCTTTGAAATTGCTGCAAAATCATCAGCACTTAGAGGTCCTAAGCAATTTTGAACGAATTCTCCGACTTCTTTTAATGTGTCATCTAACGATAAAATCATAAGTCATTCCTCCGTTCTTTGTTATATCTATTATTTTTAAATTATAGCTTGTAGCAAAGAATGGCAATGATTAAACCGTATAAACCAGTAGTTTCAGCTACAGCTTGACCAATTAACATAGTAACTGTAATCTTACCAGAAGCTTCTGGTTGACGACCTACAGCTTCTACACCCTTAGCAGCTGCCATACCTTCACCAATACCTGAACCTACACCAGTGAATACTGCAATACCAGCACCAATAGGTCCAAATTGAGTTAAAATAAATAATACTGATAATACTTGTGTTAAAACTTGTGATAAAACTGTCATTTTAAATTATCTCCTTTTCTATTGTTGTTCTTCAACTTTTTCAGAATCATCAATCTTCATTGATGTAAAAATAGTTGTTAAAATTACAAACACTAATGTTTGAATTACACCTGACATTAAATCAAAATAAATGTTAATGATTGGAATAGCCCAAACTATAGGCCAACCAAAACTCTTAATAAGCATAGAAATTACGTTACCTGCAACAATATTACCAGTTAAACGTAATGTTAAGCTTAGAGGTAGAGCGAATTCTGAAATAATGTTAATAGGGATCATAATAATAGCTAATGCTGGAACAGGTCCAATAAAGCTCTTTAAATATCCCTTGATACCCTGGCTTTTAATACCAGTGATTTGTACGATAAAGAATGTAATAATAGCTAATGCTGCATTCGTTATCATATTACTTGTTGGGTTTGTTAGGCCAAATACGGAACTAATGTTTTGGCACAACAATGATATTCCTAACGCCAATAAGTAAGGTGCATAATGCTTCCATCTCTTACCCATATTTGTTCTAGTGAAATTATTAATAATTTCAACAATACTAATCCATGGAATCATCCACTTTGGTACATCACCAAGTGGATCCACATGCTTAATCTTAATACCAAGAACGATTAATAATATTACTAAGAATGCAAATATGATTAATAAAGAAAGCATTTGATCACCTACTCCAGGAAGTAAAAGTGTCATTATTTGTCAGCCTTCTTTCCTTTAAAATTTAAAATCGTAAATACAACTAGTAAAACTAAAAAGTGTAAGGCGTATCCAATTCCTGTTGGAATTAGATTAAATCTTGGCGACTCACTAGTAAACTGGTTCATCGCAACAAGTGCAAATATAGCTCCGAAACTAATTATTCTTAAAAAGAAATATATCATACTTCTTTTGAATAAATCATTCTTACCAGAATATGCATCAGTATAACTTGGACGACTTCCACGAAGTTGGAATCCAAAGTTCATAAGACCTAAGAATGTTCCTAAGAACATTGATAGCATCCATACTTGATTCATATTATTATCTTTTGTTATAGCAACATTAAAAATAAGTGCAAGAATAATACCTAGTACTAAAGTAATTGGCGAAACAAATAACCCCATCTTATGTAAGTTATTTTGTTGTTCCGTGAGAATCACCACCTATATTTAGTTTAAATAAAAGCATTAAAAAGATGATTAATCCAATTATTGCCCCGATTACTGCAAGAATTGCTGCCCACGTTTCTTGCTTAATTGCATATTTACCTATACCAAAGCCAACTAAGGTTAATGTAATCATTTCTACAAAACCTTGGGTAACCACAGCATAAATTTGTGCAATTTCTGACATTGATTTCTTTTTCTTGTCTTGTTTTGGCTCGTTATTTTGATTATTTTGTTCCAAACAATCTATCTCCACAATCTCCAAGACCTGGGATGATATATCCATCTTCATTTAATCTTTCATCAAGTGAAGCTGTATAAATATCTACATCTGGATGAGCTTTTTGTAAGGCTTTAACACCTTCTGGTGCAGCAACTAAACCAACATATTTAATGTTTTTAACTCCACGAGCTTTTAAATTGGTAACTGCTGCAATTGCAGATCCACCTGTGGCAAGCATAGGATCTACTAACAAGACAATACTTGAAGTAACGTCATTTGGAAACTTCGCATAATATTCTACAGGAACTAGAGTTGTTTCATCTCTATACATACCTATAAATCCAACTTTTGCTGAAGGAATCATACTACGAATTCCATCCACCATACCAAGACCTGCACGAAGAATTGGGACAATTACAATTTCTTGTGCTAGTTCTTTTTGCACAGTTTTACAAATTGGGGTCTCAATTTCTACATCTCTTAATGGGAAGTCACGCGAAATTTCATAAGCCATTAAGCTTCCGATTTCTTGAACATTTTCATAGAAATCTTTTGTTTTTGTTTCCTTTTTACGTATATTAGTTAATTTGTGTTTGATTAAAGGATGATCTACAATAATAAATTTTCCCATAGTTATTCCTCAATCATTTTGATTCTTCTAATATGACGCTCTGCATTTGAAAAAGGAGTATCTAGCCAAATCTTAGCTATTTCAATGCCTCTATCGAAAGATACATTTTTTTGTCCCAAAGCTAATACATTAGTATCATTATGCTCACGAGTTAAACGAGCAGTTGTTACATCAGTAACAAGAGCGCATCTTACACCCTTTACCTTATTGGCCACAATTGAAACACCAATACCAGTTGAACAACAAACAATACCTCTATCTGCTTTACCGCTTGCTACATCTTCAGCAGCACGACGCGCAAATGTTGGATAATCGCAAGAATCATAAGTATAAGTACCTTCGTCAATAATTTCATGACCTTCTTGCTTTAAAAACTCGATTAATTTGTTCTTTAAATCTAGTCCACCATGATCGCAACCTAATGCTATCTTCATATAAAAACACCTCTTTTATTTCATTTTGCTTCAATGTAATGTTTACACACTACATCAGTTTAATTATACCCCTTTTTTTTATAAAATGTAAAGAAAAACCGGGTTTACCCCCGGTAAATATTAGCATCTTTTAAAATCAGATACATTAGTTTTTTCAATATCATCTTTTACAAAATCAGGCATATCAACATTTTTCATATTTACATGCTTAACATTGTAGAAAATAAATCCACGATTTTTCATAGGTTCACAACCAGTCATCATAGCTGCAACTCCTTCTTTTGCTTCTGGATCATATGTGAATTTGATATTTTCAAGTTCAATCGATTCAATTGGCATTTCAGGAAGTCCATAGAATGTACCAGCTGCAACATTAACATTTTCACAAACCATGTTCTTGAATACAAAGCGTCCTAAATAAGGAGTACGATCATCTACAGGTAGACTATTCTTGCTCCATACATATTCACTCTTACCATCAGGATCACAGTAATAGAACATATTAATAACAAGTGGTGTTAAAACTTTATTCATCTTAATATTATCAAATGTAATTCCATCAATGATAGCGTCTTTACCACGACCTCTACGAGTCTTTATACGTAAACCTCTATCAGTTTGATTAAATAAGCATTTAGAAATAACGAAGTCTTTAATACCTCCAGCCATTTCACTACCTAAAACGATAGCTCCATGACCAAAGTTCATAGCACAGTTTCTAATATTAAACTTTTCGCTAGGTGTCTTGTATTTCTTACCCATGTAAATCTTTCCACTCTTAACAGCGATACAGTCATCACCAACAGAGAAATTTACACCGATAATATCTACATTTTTGCATGACTCTGGATCACATCCGTCTGTATTTGGGCTAATTTTTGGATTTTCAACATTCATGTTGATAAATCTTACATTTGTACAGAAATATGGATGTAAATTCCATGATGGAGTGTTACAAACCGTAATACCTTGAACATTAATGTTCTTAGAACGAACAATAAACATTCCACGTGGTCTCCATGCAATCTTCTTATCTCTAACATCAATCCACCAATCAGAATTTGAAGCATTACCATCGATAACACCTTCACCGATAATATTAACATCTTCAACTTCAATACCAGTAATAATTGATGCAAAGCAATCTAATGGATTACCTTCCCAAGAACCAAGATTATATTCATCTTGTTCATCAGTAGTAGCAATCATACCTGGTAAAATAGGATAATTCTTTCTATCAGTATCACCAAGTAATTTAGCTCCAAGAGCAAGTTCAATTGTAATATGGCTCTTTAGGAAAAGTGGGCGTACATGATATATTCCTTGAGGAATATAAACTCTACCATCTTTAGGACAAGCATTAATAGTAGCTTGAATAAAGTTAGTATCATCATGAATTCCATCACCAACAGCACCAAAGCGCTTAACATTTAATGTTACATATTCATGATTAGTCTTAACGTTTTTATCAAAACGTTCTTCACCTTGAACAACACTAATTTTATAAGAAGTATCACTTTTCAAATTAAAAACAGAAGTTACATTAGTGTTAATGCCACTTTTGTATAATTCATCATTAACATAGACAGAATATTCTTTATCAGTGTTATATGGAAGATTATTATCAAGTTCAAGAGTTAAACTATGTGTAGAAACATAAATAATATCAAATTTCATTTAGATATTCTCCTTACATTTTTCCAAATATTGTTCATCTGTTAAACTCATCAATTCTTTTTCAAGATCAAGATCTTTAGCTTCTTGAACTTTATATTTTCTATTTCTAATTAAGATATCTATTAAATTCTTAACTGATACAACAATACAATCAAGGATTAGATATACAAATCCACCAGTAAATGGTTCAATAGCAGCCTTTTGTCCGACTGGATTTAATAAATCTAGTGTTAAATTATGCTTAGCTAAGAAGACTAAGATAGAAATCATAGGGAACATAATTGCAAATCCATAAACTAAGTTTAATATGAATGATAAAACACCAGTTTTATTAATTAAATTAAAGCGGTATATCTTATGACTACCATCATCCATTAACTTAATAAAGTTTTTAACAATATATTCGTTAAATAATGCAAATCCTAATCCAAGGAATAAAAATAAATTAAAGGCTTGAGTATCACCAAAGTTAACACCTTCAGTTTGAATCATTGGATTACCAATTCCAAAAAAGAAAAGGGCAGCAGCTGCCACCCAATACTTTAGGAATATGATTTTAATCCAGTCTGGGATAAGTGCTAACTTATCAGTTTTATAAGGGTTAAATTCATTATTCTTTTTTTTCATAATTATCTCTTTACATCTTTAACGTAATGCTTGTCAAATGTGAAATATCCACCAATGATACCAACAAGATTAGCAACGATACAGATAATCATAATTAAAATTGTTGAAGTAGCTTGACCAGCATACTTACCAGCATGGAATTCTGAGCTTTGTAATGAAATAATCCAAGTTAGAGATAAAGCAATTGATACAATACCTACAATAGTTGCACTTACAACTGACTTTAATCTACGTTGGTTGCACATACCAAAACCATTAACAATGTTAATCATTGAAATTAACTCGAATGCGAAGATAACGATACCAACATAAGTTACATTATCAGTAAATCCTGTTGAAACGTTGATGAATTGGTTGATGCAGAATCCAAATAAGATACCTGGTAAAATTACTAATAAACCAAATATGATAGATGGCTTTTCAGAAACATTTACCTTAATATCACGGAAGAATTGATGGAACCAAACAGCAATTGGGTTACCCTTTTCAACGTCTTGGTCACCAGATTCATCTTTAGTAATACCTAAAGCTTTTTCAATTTCAGCCTTATGTACTAATTCTAATTGATATTCTTCGTATTGAAGTTCTTGCTCATATTTAGAATAATCTAAGTATTGTTGATATTTAATCTTTTGTAATTGGAATTGAGATACACCAGAGTTCTTAGTCTTAGTCATTTCTGCCTTTTGAGCATAAAGAACTTCAGCGATTTCATTTTGTTGCTTCTTCTTTAAAGCAAGAACTGCTTCTTCATTTGAAGAATCCATAGCAGCTAACTTAGCTTCTTGATTAGCCTTTAATTCAGCTAAAGCAGTTTCTTGTTCAATTTTTAGACGAGCAACATTATCATTTACTTCTTGCTTAGTTGGGCATGAAGCAATATATTTTTCAAAATCATCAGCTTGCTTAGCTTCAAATTCTTCAAGCATTTTTCTATGCTTATCTTTTAAAGCATTTAAGCTAGCCTTTTGTCCAGCTTTAACAGCCTTTAAAGCTGCCTTAAAATCAGCTTTTGCAGAAGGTAATAATGTAGAAGCTTCTGCCTTATCTTCAAATAAAGCATTAAGCTTTTGGCTTACTTCTTCATTATATTTATTTAAAGCTTCATTATTTTTAGATTTTTTTAATTCAGCACGCTTAGCTTCAATTTCATTTAAAGCTTTAACAGTTTCATTTTGTTGAGCATTAATCTTATTGTACTTACCAGCTGAAATAGTTAATTGTTCTAATTCTTTAGAATAATCAACAGCAGGAGTTACATCATTTAAATTTTTATTTTCCATAATATTCACTCCTTACTTTTGTAGTCTTTCTGTAATTCTTGAAGTTGTTACTGCATCGAAGAATAAAATCTTCTTCATATCAAATGCAACCTTGAATGTTTCAGACTTAGCTTCATCACGAGCATTAACCTTAGCAATGCAACGTTCACCATTAATATCTCCATAGATTAAGTTATAAGCACCTAAGTGTTCTTGATAATCTAAGTGTAAGTTAATGATTGAATCCTTGTTTTCAGCTAAACCATTTTCATCCATATAAACATAGTCTGGACGGCTTGCCATGATAACAGCCTTGTTACCATAAGTAGCAAGTTCTTTCTTTTGAGAATCAGTTAATGAAATAACTTCATTTGTTAATTCACCTAGGAATCCGTTAACTGTTAAGAAGCAACGAACGTCAACTTCCTTATTGCTATATGTTTCAAATACATCCTTAACGCTAATTGTTACACCTTCAACAGTTACAGTATCGTTAGCGTTAATATGAGCCTTAACTTCTTTACCAGCAAACTTGTTTAATGCTTCAAAATCAGAATCTGATAATTTAACATTTAAACGAGCATTAAATTGGTTGAACTTAAGATCACTAGTTAAATAACCATGGTAGAAGTTCATTGGAGGTGTTCCGATGAAACCTGCAACGAATACATTTTCTGGTCTATCAAACATTTCTTTTGGAGATGCGATTTGTTGAACATGTCCATCTGACATAACAACGATACGATCAGCTAATGTTAAAGCTTCAATTTGGTCATGTGTTACATAAATAAATGTAGCATTTAACTTATGATGTAATGTTGATAATTCCTTACGCATTGAAGCACGAAGCTTAGCGTCAAGGTTTGATAGAGGTTCGTCAAGAAGATAAACAATTGGGTTACGTACGATAGCACGACCAACTGCAACTCTTTGTCTTTGACCACCTGATAATTGCTTTGGTTTTCTGTTAAGATATGGCATTAAACCTAACATCTTAGCAGCAGCCATAACTCTTCTATGAATTTCGTCAGAATCAATCTTACGAATCATAAGAGAGAAGGCAAGGTTATGATAAACAGTCATGTGAGCATATAGAGCATAGTTTTGGAAAACCATGGCAATATTACGATCACGTGGAGCAACGTCATTAACACGTTTACCATTAATAATAAGATCACCGCTTGAAATTTCTTCAAGACCTGCAATCATTCTTAATGTAGTTGATTTACCACATCCAGAAGGACCACACATAACAATGAATTCACC
>JAEELC010000054.1 GCA_016288675.1 Acholeplasmatales bacterium
AAGAATATCATAGAAATTATTGATCTTAAGCCTTTGATTGATCAAGACCAATTAGATTTGGCTTATGAAATTTCTAAAAGATATTTTACATCATTTGGTAAAGCTATTGAACTAATGATTCCTCAAGGATTACGTCAAGCTATTAAAAAGGTTCTTGTTGTAAGAGATTATAACAGATTACCTAATGAATTAGCTTTAAAAGCTAAAAATGATGAGATTATTTATAATGATGATTTAAAAAAGAAAGAAAATTTAATAAAAAAATTAATTGAATCAAATGTACTTGAGCTTAAATATATTCTTGAAAATAAAGGTAGTATTAAAACAAGTCCTTATGTAAAATTTATAAAAGAATATAGTGGTAGAAGTGAAGAAGCGCTTAAATTATCTAAATATTTATATGAGGTTAAGTCTTTAATTAAAAAGAAGGAATTAATTGAATTAGGATATAAAGAAAGTGCTCTTTCTACATTAAGAAAAAACATGTGTGTAGAAATTATTGATAAAGAAGAATATCATTCTATTTATATTAATAATTTAGTTTATCCTCGTGTAAGTCTTAACCAGGAGCAAGAACATGCTTATCAAGAAATTAAAAAGAATTTAGATAATTATAAAAAATTCTTAATTTATGGAGTATGTGGTTCTGGTAAAACTGAAATTTATCTTAATGTCATTGAAGATGTTATAAATAGTGGAGGACAAGCTTTAATGCTTGTACCTGAAATATCTTTAACTCCACAAATGGCTACACGATTTAAATCTCGCTTTGGAGATAAAATCGCTCTTATTCATTCAAAGCTTTCAGTAAATGAAAGATATGATGAATATAGGCGTATTAGTCGTGGAGAAGCTCGTGTTGTATTAGGAGCTCGTTCTGCTATTTTCTCTCCATTTACTAATTTGAAATTAATTATAATGGATGAGGAACAAGAAGAAAGCTATGTTCAAGATTCTACTCCATGCTATGACACTCATTTTGTTGCTGAATATTTAGCTAAACAAAAATCTTTCCCACTAGTTCTTGGAAGTGCTACACCTAAAGTTGAAACTTTTTATAAAACTTTAAATAAGGAATATCAGCTTCTTCAATTAAGTCATAGAGCTAATGATAAGCCTTTTAAAGATTCTAAAATCGTAGATATGCGTGATGAACTTAAAAAAGGAAATCGTAGTGTCTTTTCTTTAGATTTAAGAAATGAATTAATTAATACATTTAAGCGCCATGAACAATCTATTCTATTTATTAATAGAAGAGGTTATTCTGGTCAAGTTGTATGTAGAAGCTGCGGTGAAGTTATGAAATGTCCAAATTGTGATGTTTCATTAACTTATCATTTAACGACTTCTGAACTTATCTGTCATTATTGTGGCTATAAGATTAAAAAGCCACAAACATGTCCTAATTGTAATTCTAAATACATTAAGGAAATGGGTAGTGGAACTGAAAAGGTTGAAGAAGAACTTAAAACTTTACTTCCTGAAGCTCGCATTATTCGTATGGACCAAGATACTGTTAAAATGAAGAATGGTCATGAGGATATTATTGAAAAAATAAATAATCATGAAGCTGATATTTTACTTGGTACACAAATTGTAGCTAAAGGATTAGATTTCCCTGATGTTTCTTTTGTTGGTGTAGTAAATGCTGATATTGGTTTAAATATGCCAACATTTGATGCATATGAAAAAACATATGATTTAATTGAACAGGTATCAGGTAGAGCTGGCAGAAAAGAAACTGATGGTTCTTGTATTGTTCAAACATATAATCCTGATAATAACGCTATTAGAAATGCTGCTACGCATTCATATATTGATTTTTATAATGAAGAAATTAAATTACGCCGTATTTCTAATAATCCTCCATTTAGTTCATTAATTTTATTATTATTTGAATCTAAAGATAGACATCTATTAGATCAAGAAGCTTTGAAGGTTAAAAAGATTTTATCTTCTAATAAGGATTTTATTGTATTAGGTCCTGTTAATGATAGAATTTATAAGCTTAATAACAACTATAGAGTTGTTATTACGGTTAAAGCTAAACCTGAATGTTCTTTAGATTTAATTAATCAAGTATCAGATATGTATTTATCTTTAAAAAATATTAAATTATACATTACAAGGAAGTGATTTTAATGAAAATAGTATTTATGGGTACTCCTGAATTTGCTCGCCCTATTTTAAAGAGCTTAGCAGAAAAATATGAGGTAGTTCTTGTTGTTACTCAAGCTGATAAGCTTAAAGGTAGAAAACAAATACCTACATTTAGCCCTGTTAAGGAAGAAGCTATCGCTTTAAATATTCCTGTATTTCAACCTTTAAAGCTTAAGGATGATATAGAAACTATTATGAATGCTGATGCTGATGTTCTTGTTACAGCTGCATATGGTCAATTTGTACCAACTAAGGTTTTAAACAAATTTAAGCGTTGTATTAACGTTCATGGTTCCTTACTTCCGAAGCGTAGAGGTGGTGCACCTATCCAAAGAAGTATCATTGAAGGTGATTCAGTAACTGGTGTTACAATTATGCAAATGGTAAAGGGTATGGATAAGGGTGTAATGTATTCTAAGGTTGAACTTCCTATTTTAGATAGTGATAATCAAGATACTATCTTTGAAAAACTATCTTATTTAGGTCGTGATTTATTAATGGAATCTATTGAAGACATTTATAGTGGTAAAAATGCTGGTATTCCTCAAAATGAAGAAGAGGCTACTATAAGCCCTAATATTTCTCCTTGGGAAGAAGAATTTAATTTTAATTCTTCTGCAAGAGATATCTTCAATAAGGTTAGAGGCTTAAGCCATGAGCCAGGTGCTTATTTTGTAACACAAAATACACGTGTTAAGGTTTATTCTTGTGCTATTGTTGAAACTGATAGTAAAGAATTACCTGGTACAGTATTACAAGATTCTAAGCGTTTAATTATTAAATGTGCAGATAAGGCAATTGAAATTCTTACTTTAAAAGTTGAAGGTAAGAAGGAAATGGATGCTAGAAGCTTCTTAAATGGTCAAAAATTATTTACTAAGTCTAGTTTAATCTAATTTAATAATTTGATATAATATAATCAAAGATTAAGTAAATTAGAGGGTTTTATTTATGGAAGAAGCTAAAAAGAATAAAAAATTTAATATTAGCTTAAAAATTAAATCGTTTTTTTCAAGACTCTTCCAAAAGTATTTTAGCTTTGAGAACGGTGTAGATATTTCTGATGAAACACAGGTTTTATACCGTAGAAATAAGGTTATTAAGAATATAATTTTTGTAACAAACATTTTGTATACTGCTATTTTGTTTGTTGTATCTCGTAATGACTCAACAAACTTAATATTATCTACTATGTTTATTCCTGTTACTTTATTATTGAATACTAAGCTAGGAAAAATTATTGCACAAAATGAAAAAGATTATATTAAACAATTAATTGCTGCATATATTCAATGTTTTTACATGTTCTTGTCAGCAACAATTGTTTATATAAGATTAAAGAATCAATTTGATTCTTTAGGTAATGAAGTAATATATTCTGAAGTTGGATATGCAATGGTGTATGTATCACTTGTCGTAGTTTCGTTGTATCAAGATAAGAAATTACTTGGTACTGTTAATAAATGGCTATTGGTATTAATTACAATATTACATTGTACAGTTACTTATAATTTTGTAGAAGATTATGGACATAGTACTGTTAAAGAAATATTATCAAATATGCTATTATCGGATAAATTTAAGGATATGATCCTTAGAACTAGCGTTTTAGCTTTATTTATGATTGTTTTATATGTAAATGTAGCTATTTCAGAATATTTAATGGAAGAACGTAAGAAAGAACTTTCTAAGCGTAAGCAGGTAGAAAATGATTTTATTTCTGTTGTAAAAGAAATGTTTAACATTTCAATCAATGATGCATATATTTCTTCTGAAGAAGAAAGAAATGCTTCATTATTAAGCAATATGAGTTTTAAATTAGCATCAAATTTAGCATTAGAGCCATTTGAATGTGATAATGTTAAAGCTTATTCAAGAATTTATTTAGATAAAAAGGTAGATCTTGATAAGATTAATAGTATTGAAAATAAAGATGATCAATTTGAAGAACTTAGACAACAAACAACTATAGGAAATCAAATTGCTAAGCGTCTAAGCTTACGTACTAAGGTTGATTCTATTGTTAGAACGCAAGTTTTAGATAGAGCTGATCCAGAATTCGTTGATAAGATGAAGCTTGTTCATCAACCAATAGAAGATCAAATTATTGCTATTTGTGATGTTTATATAACTCTAAGAGAATCAGCAAATTACAAGAGACCATATAATCATAGCCAAGCTATTAATGCTATGGAAAAAGATTTTAAACAATATTTTGATAATATTGTTTATGATAGATTTATTCATTTTAGTGATGATTTTAAGAATCTATATGAGACCTTTGGAGGAAGTAATTATGAGACAAACTAAAGTTTTTTATACTAAGGGTGTATGCTCAAAAAAAATTGAGTTTGATTATGAAGATGGAAAGATGTATAATCTAGTCTTTGAAGGTGGTTGTCCGGGGAATTTAAAAGCAATTGGTAAATTATGCGAAGGTAGAGATATGTTAGAAATAGCTAATCTGCTTAAGGGTAATACTTGTGCAACAAAAAATACTAGTTGTGCAGACCAACTTGCAAATGCGATTATGGAGGTATTAAAATAATGAATCGTTTTTTTACTAGTGAATCAGTAACTGAAGGTCATCCTGATAAGGTTTGTGACCAAATTTCAGATGCAGTTTTAGATGATATTTTAGCTAATGACCCTAAGGGTCGTGTAGCTTGCGAAACAATTGCTACTACAGGTACAGTAATGGTATTTGGTGAAATTACTACAAGCCATTATGTTGACATTCAAAAGATTGTCCGTAACAAATTAAAAGAAATTGGTTATACTCGTGGTAAGTTTGGATTTGACGCTGATAATGTTGCAGTATTAACTGCAATTGATGCTCAATCACCTGATATTGCTATGGGTGTTGATGAATCAAAGGGTCATGAACAAGGTGCTGGTGACCAAGGTATTATGTTTGGTTATGCATGTGACGAAACTGATGTTTATATGCCACTTGCAATCACATTAGCACATAGATTAGCTAAGAAGTTAGCTGATGTTCGTAAAGATGGTACTTTAAGCTACCTTCGTCCAGATGGTAAGACTCAAGTTACTGTTGAATATGATGAAAATAATAATATTGTAAGAATTGATACAATTCTTATTTCAAGCCAACATTCTCCAAAAGTTAGCCTTGAACAATTATCAGCTGACATTAAGAGAGAAGTTGTAGATAAGATTGTTCCACAAAACTTAGTTGATGAAAATACTAAATATTTATTCAACCCAACTGGTAGATTTGTACTTGGAGGTCCAGCTGCAGACTCAGGTTTAACTGGTCGTAAGATTATTGTTGACACTTATGGTGGATCTGCTTGCCATGGTGGTGGAGCATTCTCAGGTAAGGACCCTTCTAAGGTTGACCGTAGTGCTGCTTATATGGCTCGTTA